>JAPLKL010000075.1 GCA_026388095.1 Elusimicrobiota bacterium
CGTTAGGCAGTATTAGACGACAACGACATGAAGAAAGGACGAGTTCAGCAACACCTGAAAAGGGAGAAGTTAATCCACTCGTTGCCGCATCAGTTGGCCGAATTCGCTGAATTGGTCGAACGCGGGAAGGGAGATTACGCACTTGTCCTTTTTGACTGCGGCATGGATGAAACGGTCCATTCGAACCTAGTCGAAAGAGCACTCAAGAAGATCCCAGCCGACTCATCTCAACACATAGTTGTCGCCGGCTGGAATTTCACAGACGAAGCATTCGACGCGGTATCCAAACGGCATGGTCAGATTTTAAAAGTACATGATTTCCCATGGACGGATGAACGACTCAAGCACGTGCGAGCTCCCCTCGAAAGGAAGTGGTAGTGCCAAACAGAAAAAAAGTCTGCCTAACATCGGGTATTGCGGCCGCGCGCAAGCGCGGAACACCAACGTGGGGGCAGCCTTTGCGGCCCGCGCATAGCGCGCGCCGCAAACCCCAGCGTTAGGTGGAACTATTTAGGGGCATCCGATTTCGCAAGAGAACGTCAGTAGGTAAGCATACTCAATAGAGCGATGCGTAAGATATTAGCCTTGGTGCTCGGAATCGTTTTGCTCTCGCTGCTTATAGGGGCCCTAATGCATTTTGCAAATCGACCAAAGGTCCGTATTGTGGCTGAACCCCTTGAAGACGTACCCAACCATCCCGAGGATGCACGTCGTGTCAAATGCCAATTCCTGAATCTTAGCAAAGCGACCTTCCGTTGTGGCCCACGGTTCTGCTATATAAGACCCACCAAGGATCAGAGCGGTCTACATCGAGTGGTCCATCCGTGGGACAACAACAATGCTCTCGGTGGCATGTACGGCACTCCGGTCGAGATCATGCGAATCGACGATGATTGGGTCTTAGATGCACCGGGTCACTACGAATTCGTCGTGGAGTGCGGATTCGAATGCACACGGATGACCAAGTCTGGGGATGTGAGCTATTCCAATCTGCACGCGAAGAGCGATCCGTTCACTGTAAATGTGGGCATCCCAAACAAGGCCATACAGAAATGAGAATGGCAAACGAAATGCAAAAAGTCCACCTAACATCGGGCTCTACGGCCGCGCGCATGCGCGGAGCCCGGTCAGGTGGGCCAACGCCGCGCGCACATAGCGCGCGCCGTAGGCCCCGGCGTTAGATTGCCCCGATGAGAATCCCATGAATGAAACCGTCGCCACAGACGAACGCCCGGGGTTTGTAAGGCTCATCGGTGTCCTCTGTCTTCTCGGTGGCTGCGGGAAATTCCTTTGGGCAATAGTGGCTGCTTTCTTAGCCGGAAAGTCGTCGGCAACATTGTCCTTGTTCTTCGGCCTCGAAGAGATCGGATCGGCGCTGGTGCTGATTGCCATGGGGTGGGGCTGCATGAGATTCCGGCACTGGGCACGAGGGTTGCTGATATCGCTGGGCCTCATCTGTCTCCCCGAGCTCATTTCAAACATCATCATGATGGCCGTCAGTGCGGGGCAAAGCCAGAAGATTCCCGGTCCGTATGGCTCGTTTGCCATTACGTTCGCGTTCTGCTACTTGGCGGCGAAAGTGGCCATGTTGGCCTTCATAGTCTCCGCATTGCTATCGAAGCAGGTCCATGCAACTTTCGTGAGCCGTAACCAAAAGCCTGATTGGAGCAACCGCTTTCAATTCGCGCCGTTGGTGATTCTTGTGTGGTCATTTTCGATCGCCTACGGCAAGGCCTCTCGTTTCGCCTTTGGCTGTGTCTTGCCCGTAAACGTCGGGTCCATCATGGGCCCTTGGTGGCAAGTCCACGAGATTTGTGTGCTCTTGCTCGGAATACTCGGTGCCGCATGGGTGATCCAAGGCCACCTGAGGCAGACTTGGTGGCTTCTTGTCGGAGCTGCCATCTTATCGCTGGCTTACTGCTTTACGCCGGGGTTCCTACCTCGCTTTAGCAATTTACAATCGCTCATGGACCAGTTCATGAGATCGGCTGGGATGGCGCAGAAGGAAGCCGAGCATATCGCTCAACGCTACTCCGATGCAATCGGGATTGTCGCTGGCATGCCCTTAAGGGTCTCGGAGGTTCTCAACATCGGCATCTGCACCGGATTCTTGGTTTTGACCAGAATGCAGTTCCTTCGCGGGCGGGGGAAAGGCGGGGCTTCGGGCGGCAGCGAGCGTCCGCCGACCCTCGGCCTACGCAGCAATCGTGAGACAACGAACCTGAGAAAGATTTTACATTTCATCGCATGCGCATCTCTCTGTCTCATATTGGTCTACCCGGTTGAGAAGTCAATCCTCAAGAGGTCTGCGATCACCCGTCTCACGGTGGAGTTCGATGTGGACCGACTACCTTCGTCTGCGGATCGGGATTCCGCGACAACCCAAGCGGCTGAAATCATTAAACGGCGGCTCACTCAATACCTTCAATCTGCCCATGTCTTCGAGCGCGATGGACGAAACCGGCTGCGGATCGAGGTGCGCGGCGTCGACGATTTGGAGAAATTAAAGACAGTGATATCACGGCCGGGGGTGCTCGAGTTCCGACTCATCGACGATTCACCATTTGCGCAGAAGGCGCTCTCTCACATCGGTGAGGAGGCCAATTCAGCCGAGCCCATCCCTGCTGGGGATACATTGCTTCGGGAGAAAGATGGGACTCCCTATCTTGTCCGAGGCAAAACCCCATTGACGGGTTCGGATTTGAAGAGCGCGGCCAGCATGCCCGACGGTGCGGCTGGCCAGCGTGGGGTCAGTGTTCAGTTCAATAGTCATGGCGCCGACATACTGGAGAAGGTCACTGCCGCCAACGTCGGCAAACGTATGGCACTCGTCTTGGACGGTTTGGTCTATACCGCTCCTAGGATCAAAGGGCCCATCAAGCAAGGGTCATTGATTATTGATGGACAGTTCAGTCGGGAGGAGGTCCGTGACCTTGCCGTCGTCCTAGGGTCCGGCCCTCTCCCCGTCCCCGTTAAGACCATTTCCAAGGTTCAGCAATTTCCAATCGATTGAGGCAATCTAACATCCGGAGTTGCGGGCGCGCGCACACGCGGCGCCCTACATGTGGTCAGCCTCTGCGGCGCGCTAATAGCGCGCGCCGCAGACCGTCGCGTTGTGCGGAATGGCGAAAGCTTGATAACGTAGCATGAAAATTGGGAACCGCGTTATCGTCGTCGGCGCAATATTCATCTTGCTGCTCGCAGCCATTGCGGTTCGGCAAAGACCTCGAGCAAAAGAAGCTCGGCCGCGACAGCTGCGGGCTTTGTATCTCCCCTACTGGTCGACTCGCGATTTGAAGCCTCTCAGCAATAATCTGGCTGACTGCCAGAAGTCTGTTCAAACCGCGATCGAAGCGGCGCGGGCGAATCCGCGTTGGGGAGACTTTGGGTTTAAATGCGGGCACCACTACCCGTTTAACGCCGATGCATCCGTAACAGACATTCAGTTGAAGCGGAAATCTGCAATCCTAAGACAATGGCCGGAATTCGTGCGACAAAATGCGGCCATGTTTGGCCTTGACCCTCAAACCATATTCCCAGGCAGACAAACTTCGTCGGGGACTTGGGCGGTACAAAGATGGAACGGCGTGTACATCCACACTTACCCCTTGTGGACTCATGGGGCCACGGCCCCTTCCGGGGACGATTTATTCATTCGGCCGTTGGGAATTAATACCCGTTCATGGACATTGAATAGCATTCCCTCAGTCAGTTCTGCGACGGCGACATCCATGGCTCGCCAAAAATGGCTTTCGCAGGGCCTTTCGCAGGGCGTCGAAATAGAGAGAATCGATCAGCCCATGCTTTCAATTGAGATCGGCTTGAGTAGCGAGTGCGGTACGCCTGAGAGCCCGGTGCTAGTTTGGAAGATCTACGGCAAGGCGAGAAAACAGGGGCACAATCCATATCCAAACTGTTGGCTCAATGCACATTCAGGGGAAGTTTGCGGTCGGTGCGATATCTGGGAGCATGTTACCCTATGAGGCCCCTGTGAACGGCCGGGGAGATAGGTGACAAAAACGTCCAGGGACATAGGGGACACCAGCAAGCTCCCCAAACCAGTCCGCGCCATCGCTCTGGCCGCACTCATCCTTCTCATCACGGCCCCGCCGCTCAAGGCCAGGGAGAGCCCCGCCATGTCCACCAACCGTGACGAATTAGAACGCCGGGCCGGCGACCAATGGGACGCCGCTCACGACGCCAAACGTCCCACACGCCAGCCCCAGCAAGCCGCCGCCTTGCAACGGCTCTTCGACAAGATCGACGCCCTGACCAAGCTCAAATCCTTCGACCTCAAAAAAGTCGCCAAGGTCCTAGGCCTGCGCCCGAAGTACGAAGAGACGCAGAGAAACGAATACTTCGTCATCTATGAGGCCAAGCTCCCTGACGGCGTCTTCCGGCGAGTCGAAGTCCGCGTCGGCTCCAACGCGGCGCGCGGAATCCTGATCGTAGACATCGACCCAGCGCTGGCCATCACCCCCGGCGAGGTCGCCGACCGCTTCGGCAGCGCCAAGGCCATCAGCAACCCCACTCTCCACGCGCCGCCGGATTCACCCTACTACTATCTCTACCCCAGGCCCGGCGGCGAGCTCCGCCTGGGCATCAAGCCGGGAGCCGTTCACACCGTGGTCAGTGTCGTCTGGGACACCATCAACAGCCTGGCAGGAAAAGGCGGCTGACCGACAGGGCTCACTGCCCCGGCTTAGCCTGCCCCGCCGCCGGCTGCGCCTTCCCGTAGTTCGCCAGCCCATCCGTAAAATCCTGCGGCAGACCCAACGCCTTCCCCGCGTCCGCCACCAAAGCCCGCAGCAGACCATCCTCCACCAGCAGGTCCGATGAAGCCGCCAGCACATCGCGCGGAGCCTGCTTGAGCGCGTCCTTGACGAAAGCCCGCACCGCCGGATCGGCCGCGTACTTAGCCCCCAACTCCACGAAGTTCTTGGACCCCGCCAGCCCCCGCAGGAACTTCACCGGGTCGTGGTCCTTCATGTAGTCGTCGTTGAGCTTCTTAAGGTCCGGATAATGCATCCAGTCCCGCCCGTACTGATGGATGGCCGGATACCGCTGCGTGTACTGGATGGCCAAGTCCCGCGCCTTCGCCTCGCTCTTGCGCACCGCCTCTGTAAAAGCGGAAACAGCCGCCCCCCCCGCCGCAGGCGCAGGCGGCGGAGCAACAGGAACCGCGGCCTGCTGGCCGGGAACCGGGGCCGGAGCCGCCGACCCAGGGAAGTCCCCCGGATTGACCAAATCCAACCCCGACTGCGGCTCAGCCAAAGGCGCGGCGGACTGCGCCTGCCCCGGCGCCACCGAATCCAGCCCGATCTTCACCGCCACCGGCTTCTCCTTCTGGGAGAGCTGCCAGAACATCACCCCCACCGCCGACCCCGCGATGAGCAGCCCCGCCAACAGCGCGGCAAGCCCGCCGGTGCGCTTGGTCGGCTCGTGTTCCATGGCCAACCAATTATAGCAGGTGCGCCGCTTCCCCGTCGCTCAGGAAGCGCCACTGCCCCGAAGCCACATCCAGCTCCAGCCCCCCCACGGCCACCCGCTTAAGCTCCAGCACCTTCAGCGCCGTCCCGAACTTCGGGTCCTTGAGCGCCCCAAAGATCCGCCGGATGTGCCGGTTCTTCCCCTCGTCGAGCTTCACCCGGACCCGAGTCTTAGGGCCCGCCCGGCCCAGCACCTCCACCTCCCGGGCCCGGCACAGCCCCTCCGGCGTCTCCACCCCCGCCAAAGCCTGCCGCACATGCTCCGGCGTCACCAAACCCCGCACCCAGACCTCGTAAGTCTTGAGCAGATGCCCCGGCCGTGTCAGCGCGTCAAGCACCTTGCCCTCTTTGGCAAAGAGCAGAAGCCCCCGCGAATCCAGGTCCAGCCGGCCCGCCGGCATCCAGCCCTCGGCGCGCGCCCAATCCGGCAAAAGGTCGTAGACCGTCTTGCGCCCCTTCTCGTCGCAGAGCGTGACCACGTAGCCCTTCGGCTTGTGCAGCATCAGCATGCGGGGCGCCATGGACCATTTTATAGCAAGTTGTCAGCCCCATTGACTTACGTTCGGAAGGGTATTATCATCCTCTTGCCATGCTCTACGCCCTCGTGGTCTTCAACGTCGTGACCTTGGCCCTCGTTCTCTGGGTCATCCTCACCATGGTCCGCCTGGACGAGCGCACCCGCAAGGCCGAAGCCCTGCCCCAGCAGATCGACCAGAACAAGGACGACACCCTGCGCCAGGTGCGCGAGGAGCTCAAGTCCACCAAAGCCGACTTCCAGAACAAGACCGACTCCGCCGTGGCCTCCATCCAGGCCGTCACCGGCCAGCTCGGCGAGCGCCTCAAGGCCGCGGGCGCCACCTTGGACAGCCTGCAGAACTCCACCGGCCAGCTCATCGCCGGCCTGCAGACCGTCTCCGAGCTGCGCGACGTGTTCCTGGTTCCCCAGCGCCGCGGCCCCCAGTCCGAGGTGCACCTCCAGTCCCTCCTGGAGAACATCTTCCCCCACGAGGACCTCAAGTTCCCCTACAGCCCCGACCCCGGCGCCTCGGAGAAGGTCGAGGCGGCGGTCAAGATCGCGGAGCGCTGGCTGCCCATAGACTCCAAGGCCCACATCGACAAGTTCCTGGAGTTCAAGAAGACCAACGCGCGCAAGGACAAGACCGCTTTCCTCAACGCCATCAAGGGCTCGGTCGAGGACATCTCCGCCAAGTACATCCGGCCCGAGCGCGGCACGCACGACTTCGCCTTCCTCTTCGTGCCGGCCGAGAGCCTGTGGATGGAGATCACCGAGTTCAAGACCGGCGAGGACGCCGGCCCGGACCTTTTCAGCTACGCGCGCGCCAAGAAGGTCATCCTGGTCTCGCCCCAGACCCTCTACCCCTACCTGCGCCTGGTCATGGTGGCCATGGCCGGCAAACAGCTCCAGAACAAGGCCCAGGAGCTGCACCAGAACCTGCAGGGCCTGCTCACCCGCTTCCACGAGGTGCGCGAGGCCGTGGACAAAGCCTCCAAGCAGATGGGCAACGCCAAGGCCAACCTCGACGAGGCCCGCCAGGGCTTGTCGGACTTCGAGGTCAGCCTGACCCGCGGCGTGTCCCTGGCCGCGCCCCAGGCCGCCGGGCTCGTGGAGTCCCAACGGAGCGCCTGATGCCCATGCGCCTGTCCAAGACCCAGTACATCCGCGGCCTGCAGTGCCTCAAATCATTGTGGCTGCATCACTTCCGGCCCGACCTGCGCGTGCCGGTCTCGCCCGCTTTGCAGCGCATCTTCGAGCAGGGCCGGGCCGTGGGCGAGCTGGCGCGACGGGCTTTCCCGGGCGGCATCCTCATCGCCGCGGACCACGACCACATCCCCGAGGCGCTCCAGCAGACCCAGTCGGCCCTCCAGACCGGGGTATCCGCCCTCTTCGAGCCCGCCTTCGTCCACGACGACCTGCTGGCGCGGCCGGACATCCTGGTCCGGGACGAAGGCGGCTGGGACCTCATCGAGGTCAAGGCCTCCACCGACGTCAAGGAGGTCTACCTGCCCGACGTGGCCGCGCAGCGCTTCGCGGTCGAAGGCTCGGGCCTCAAGGTGCGCCGGACCTTGCTCATGCACGTGGACAACGCCTACGTGCGCAAAGGCCCCGTGGACCCGCACAAGTTCTTCCGCACCCAGGACGTCTCCGCGCTCTGCGCGCCGCACCTCAAGGAGCTGCCCGCCAAGCTCGCGGCCATGCAGGCGACCATGGAAGGCGTGCTGCCGGAAGTCGAGATCGGCGCCCACTGCAGCTCGCCCTACGACTGCGACTTCCGGGACTTCTGCTGGAAGCACGTGCCCGACTACTCGGTCTACGACCTCAAGCGCGCCGACTTCGGCACCATCACGGAGCTGCGCCACCTGGGCGTGATGCGCCTGGAGGACATCCCCCCCGACTTCGGCCTCACGGACGCCCAGGAGATCCAGGTCCGGGTGGCCAAGACCGGCGAGCCGCACATCGACGGACCGGGCATCCGCAAGTGCCTGCAGAGCCTGGCCTACCCCCTCCACTACCTGGACTTCGAGACCGTGGCGCCGGCCATCCCGCCTTACGACGGCCTGCGCCCGTTCCAGGCCCTGCCCTTCCAGGCCTCCTTGCACGTGCAGGCCGAGCCCGACGGCAAGGCCGAGCATCTGGAATTCCTGGGCGACCCGAAGTCGGACCCCCGGGCGGCGATGGTCGATTTCCTCATCGGGAAGATAGGCCCCAAGGGCTCGGTGGTGGTCTACAACGCCAGCTTCGAGGGCGGCCGCCTGGCGGAGCTGGCCGAGGCCTTCCCGCGCCAGGCCAAGGCCCTGCTCGGCGTCCAGAAGCGGCTCTGGGACCTGGCCGTGCCCTTCCGCACCAGCCTCTTCATGCATCCGGACATGCGCGGCAGCGCCTCCATGAAGGCGGTCCTGCCCGCTTTGGTCCCGGGCATGGACTACGACCACCTCGACATCGGCGACGGGGTGGCGGCCTTCCTGGCCTACGAATCCCTGATGGCGGGCAAGCTCTCCGCGGCCCAGGCCAAGAAGACCATGGCCGCCCTGCGCGAGTACTGCGGACAGGACACCTTGGGTATGGTGGAGATCCTGCGCGTGCTCGGGCAGTACGCGGCCTAGGATGGGCGACGAGGAGCGCAAGCCCGGCATAGCGGTCCGCCCCCGCGGCTTGTCCCTGCTGGAGCGGCTGACCCGGTTCCAGGATCGGGAGCTGTCCTTCCTCCTGGCCGGCGCCGGCGTCCTGTTCCTGGTCCCGGCCTCCCAGCAGTTCTTCCCCGGCCCGGCCGCGCGGAGCGACGCCTCGGCCGGCATCTTCCCGGCCGCGCCCGTGCAGGTCTCGGGCCTGCCCTCCAGGCTGGGCTGGACCGTCTCCACCCAGCCGGCCGGCGAGGACGGCTGGCGCGGCGCCCTGCCCGCGCCGGAGGAAGCGGCCGCCTCGGGCCAGGCCCTGGACAGCCGCGACCCTTCGGGGCTCGCCATGGGCCCGGACGCCTCGGTCCAGCCCTCCGCTTTGGCGCCCCTGCCGGCCCTGGACCAAAGCCGCGTCCCGAAGACGGGCTGGCTGGACTCCTTCTCGCGCGCCGCGGCCGCGGGCGTCTCGGCCGCCTCCGCCTGGTCGGGGCTGCCCCGGCCCAAGGACTCCTGGATGAAGGCCGGGCGCCAGAGCTTCTTGGCCGTGAGCCGCGACGGCCTGCGCGCGCTCATGGGCAACGGCCGCGCCTCGGCCAGGCTGGACTCCTCCGCCATCCACTCCGCCTACAACAAGCTGGCCCCCAACCAGACGGCCACCAGCGCCTACGACCCCAACGCCTCGCCCGAGAGCTACGTGGTCAGCGGCGACTTCGACCGCCAGGCGGCGGGCCCCGCCGGCAATCCCGTCAGCGGCCCCCCCGCCGGCGAGAAGCCCGTTGCCGAGAAGAAGGAAGAGCCCCGGACCCCTCCGCAGGACGAGAGGCCCGAGCCCGTGAAGGACAAGGGCGAGAAGGATTTCAACAGCGGGGCCTCCTCGCCCGAAGGCGCCGGCGCCAAGCCGTCCTTGGCCGGCAAGAGCGGGGCGGACATGAGCGGCCTGGGCAAGAAGAGCCTGTCCCAGATCTGCTCCGACCTGCGCGGGGTGCCCGCCAACCCCATGGCCCAGAAGCTGATGCGGGCCATCGGCCTGGTGACCGCGGCCGAGGTCAACCTCAAAGCGGGCGGACAGCTCATCTGCGCCGAGGGCGTGCAGCCGCAGCGCTTCGCCAAGGACCCCAAGAGCGAGGAAGACAGCGACGTCAACGCCATCCTCCAGCGCGCGCTCGGAGTCCTCGGCGGACCTGAGGTCCTGCCCAAGCTCAGCGAGGCGGTCCGGCTCTGCAAGCAGGCCGACTCCAAGGCCGTCAGCTCCGTGGCCTCGGTGAACCGGGACGTCTCGCGCGAGCTGACGCGGGCCGTGGAGCCCTGCACCGTGGGCCGCTACTGCTGCGACTTCTACGTGCGCGTGCAGGGCATCTGCCAGCCCAGCGCGCAGTCCCCCTGCAAGGACGCCGTGTGCGCGGATTGCGAGACCTCCAACAAGACCGCGCGCCAGACCGCGGTCCGGCAGGTGAACTCCAAGGTCAAGGACGCGGGCTGCACGGGCTTCAAGCGCGCCTACGACGACATCGAAAGCGCCTTCCAGCACGGCCAGACGCCGCTGCGCAAGGCCGAGGAGTCGGTCTCCGCGCTCAACCGGGAGAAGGTGGGGCCCGCCCTGGAGGCGGTCTGCAAGGGCGCGGCCCAGGCCCAGGAGTGCCGCTTCGACGGCAAGGAGGCCGGCGGCTCCGCCGAAGGCGCCGAGGGCCAGGACTACCTGCACCGCGCCTCCGGCCTGCTGGCGCAGGCCCGCCAGCTGCTCGACGAACTGAGCCTGACCTCGGACGACACCGTGGACATGCTGAAGGTCACCAAGGACTGGAAGGACTGGGTCCGCCAGGTGCGCGAGCAGGACCAGCGGGTCGCCGGCGTGTTCCAAGAGCAGGTCAAGCTGGTCAACCGCATCAGCCCCATCCTGCCCAAGCTCGAGAAAGCGGCGCCGCGCTGGGAGGGCGGCTCTTTCGCGGTCGACAAGAAGGCCGTGATCCCGGACAAGGAGATCGACGAGTTCACCGAAAAAAGCGTCCTCAAGCAGGACTCGGGCACGGCCCTCAAGCCGGTCCTGGCCGACCGCTGGTGCCAGTCCCCGCCCGAGGTCAGCCTGGACTGCGACTCCGCCGACGAGGTGTCCGCCGTCGCCCGGCAGAGCGAGGAGAAGACCCGCCCCGTGACGCAGAACGCCCAGAAGAAGCAGAAAGACGAGACCTCCAAGCGCGTCCTCGACGATGTCAAAAAGGCGCTCGGAGCGGCCCAGCCGTAAGCCCGCCCAGCCCTATTTGGTAGAATCCGGCCATGCATCCGCTGCTCGCGGCGCTGCTCCTGTGCCTGCCCCTGACCGCCCACGCGGGCCTGCCCGCCGTGGACTGGGAGCGGCTCCTCTCCGGCTGGTCCGCGCGGCACACGGCGGCCCCGTCAGCGCCCGCCACGGTACCGGCCCAGGCCGTCATGCGCCTGCGCGGCCTGCTCTCCGTCTGGACCCAGGACTGCGCGCCCGACTGCGGCCTGCCTTCCGCCATCGTGAAGAACGACCCGGTGCTGCTGGAGCTGCCGCTGCCGGAGAAGCCGGGGCAGTTCCGAGCCGTGCGCCTCAAGCGCGAATATCAGGTCTCCGGCGGGACTCTGCAGGTCCAGGCGGACTTCTACGCCCTCTACCCTCCGGGAGCGGCGCCCTACTTCAGCGTCCAGGTGGAGCTCTCCGGCGCGGCCGCGGCCCTGTGCACGGCCTCGCTCAATGAGGCGGATTTCTCCCCCTTCCCGGTGCTGGCCTGCGGTTCTCCCCGCGACGGCAAGCGCCTGGGCCTGACTTTGCATCGCGCGCCCCTGTAGTTCGGGGACACAATACTTATCTCGGCGAATTAAGTAATGTGTCCCCGATCTCTGGGCCTTTGGTCCTAGGGCGCACAAGGCCGAACGGCCCCTGAAATGAGTCGGGCCCTCCTTGTATACTCATGAGGACATGACTGTCACCCATCCCGCCCACAGCTGTTACATGATGGTCCTCCTCATCGACCTGACTTCGGGTCTCTGACTGCCTCCCCACACCCGGCGTTCCCCGGCTTGATCCCGTAGGAGGCACATCATGACGATAGACCGCAAAACGACGTCGAGACTCCTGGTCCCCCTTTCCCTTATACTGACCTGCGCCGCGGCCCAGGCCCAGTCCCGCCTGAAGTTCGGCAGCATGCCGGCGCTCTCCGGGGCCGCCAGCGTGGGCTCATTGTTCGACGGCGGCGCCTCCGGCGCCGCCCTGGCGGTCGCGCCCGCCGCGGAGGTGGCGTCCGTCCCCACGCGCTCCGAGGCGGACCTGCGCCGCGAGCTCGCCGCAGCGGTCAAAAGCGGGGACTGGGCCATCATGAGCCTCAGCCCGGAGGCCCGGGCCCTGGCCACGCCGGCCGAGAAGCTCCAGATGCTCAAGACTTTGATGGACGCCGCGTCCCGGAGCAGCAACAACAACGGCGAAGGCGGCGACCCGGACCGCTGGCGCCGCGATGCCGCCATGCAGGGCATGCTGGGCTCGGCCCCGGACGCGGCCTCCTTCGACTGGGTCTACTACCGCGCCAATACCGCGACGATGTTCCGGGTCATGGACTCCCGGGGACTGCGCGCCCTCTCCGCCCGCTACCGGGCCGGCGCCGTGCCCGGAGACTGGGACGGCTACCTGAGCTACCTCGACACCGTGGCTGAGACCAAGAGCGCGGGGCGCAACCAGGTCCAGTTCCTCATAGACGGCGCGGATGTCATCGCGCCCGGCCTGGCCGTCATAGACGACGCCAAGTACAGCATCCACATGGAGGTCTTCCAGTTGCAGGGCGACGAGGTCGGCAAGGCCGTGGCCGAGCGCCTGGCGGCCAAGGCGGCCAAGGGCGTGAAGGTGCGCCTGCTGCTCGACGAGCACGGCACGCAGCCTGACGAGCCGTCCGGCGGGCCGGTGCGCGAGCTCATCGCGCTCATGCGCGCCGGCGGCGTGGACGTGCGCGTGCGCAAGACCCCCTTCGGCGCGGGCCACCTGGACCACCGCAAGGTGATGGTGGTGGACGGCGACGTGGGCTTCACCGGCGGCATGAATATCGGCAAGAGCTATCAGATGGACTGGCACGACCAGCAGACCATGATCATCGGCCCGGCCGTGGCCAGGCTCCAGGACAACTTCCTGGAGCAGTGGCGGGCCCAGGGCGGGGCGGTGGACCCCAACGAGCCGGGCGTCTATCCGACGATCGAGGAGCCGGCCAACGGCGTGGAGACGCGGGTGGTCGTGCACCGCGGCGGCGCCGCGGACCAGAACATCAAGGCCGCCTACATCCGCGCCTTCGCCACGGCCCAGACCTCCATCCGCATCGCCAACCCGTACTTCATGGACGCGGACGTGGTGCAGACGCTCTGCGAGGCGGCGGGGCGCAAGGTGAAGGTCCAGGTGGTCCTGCCCGAGGACAACGACGTCAAGATCGTGCAGCGCGGCTCGCGCGCCTACTACCCGGACCTGATCCAGGCCGGCGTCGAGGTCTATGAGTACCAGGGCCGCATGGCGCACGAGAAGGTGGCTGTCATCGACACCTACTGGTCCACCGTGGGCTCATCCAACCTGGACACCCGCAGCCTGAGCAACAACGACGAGCTCAACCTGGTGCTCATGGACCGCAAGCTCGCCGCCTACATCGAGCGCTGGCTCTTCGACGCGGACCTGCAGAGGAGCAAGCGCATCATGCAGTACACCCCCACGCCGCGCGAGCGGCTCGACCGCTCTTTGGAGGAGCTGCTCTAGGGCCTGCTCTGCAGAAGCGGCTCGATCTGCTTGAGCGTGGCGTCCGCGTCCACGGCGCCGGCCTGAGCCGAGGACATGAGCTCGGCCTTGCGGGCTTGCGGCGTCTTGTAGGCGACGGTCATCTTGCCGAAGCCGACGACGCTGTCCATCTCGGAGTAGGCGATGCGGAAGTAGCCGTCTTCGCCCCAGTCCGGGCCCCAGCTGTTCTTCACGATGAAGCACTTCTCCTTGTCGTCGTAGCCGACCAGGAGCACGGCGTGCCCGCCGAGCTTCTGGCCCGAGACGTAGGAGTAGACGCCCGACTTGTAGTGCTTGAAGTCCTCGTACACCATGTAGGAGGTGGGCAGGGGGCCGTACTGGACCAAAGCCGCCTTGAGCGCGGCGAGCTTGGCGGAGACGAAGCCCCAAGAGCCGATCTTGTAGGCGTGGTCCTTCCAGCCCGCAGCCGCGCTCTTGCAGTTCCCGTTGGCCGCCGTATACGGATAATCCGCCTCGGGCGGCAGGCCCGTGCTCGCGAGGAAATGGGGGATGAGCATGCCGCCGCTGCAGGAGCCCACCCAGGAGCAGGAGACGAGGACCTGCTCGGAGAGGTTGAGGTCCTTGCCCGGCTCGTGGCGCGCCAGGAGGACGTTGGATTCCAGGGCCCCGGTCATGGCGAAGGCCCAGCAGCTGCCGCAGTGCTTCTGGTCCCGGACGGGGGTCACGTACTTGCCGTCGTGGTCGCGCCAGTCGATGCGGGGAGGGAGCGCCTCGTTCATCATGACCTGGATGTCGGGACCTTCGGGGCGCTCCATGCTCAGGCCCACGCGCAGGCCCCATTCCTTGCCGGAGAGCCGGGAGAGGGCGGTCTCGCCCGCGACCCACTTGGCGCCCTTCGCCTTGATCGCGGTCTGGACCTGGGCGATCTGCTCATCGGGACCGCCGGAGAGCATCTCCTGCGCGCCGGCCGTCATGGCGCCGGCCAGAAGGAGCGCGGCCCAAAGTCCTGGGACGAGGCTGTTTCTCATGTTCTTCAAAGGGTTGACCTCCGCTGAGACCTAGGGCGATTCTAGGTCTTTGGGCCGCCGATGTCAAACCAGCGCTCAACGGCCTGCTGACTTCGCCGGGCGCAGCCCCAGGTATTCGCCGGGGGCATCCGGGAAGTCGTCGCGGCGGAAGGCGGCCCGGACGGATTCGGGGAGGCTGCGCCAGGAGCCGCCGCGATCCACCCGGCTGGAACCCGCGGGGCTTTCCCATGCGCTCCCATCCGCCGGCGCGCCAGCGTAGGAGTCATGGAACCAATCCTGCGTCCACTCGCAGACATTGCCCGCCATGTCGCACAAGCCCTGCGAAGTATTCCCTCTCGGCTTGGAACACACGGGCCACGAAGCGTTCCGGCCGCAGCCGTTGCCCCCATCGCCCATGACCGCCCGTTCGCAGGTCGCGGGCTCATCGCCCCACGGATAGTCCCGGTCCCGGCCCCCGCTGCGCGCCGCGTACTCCCACTCAGCCTCGCTGGGCAGCCTCCCTCCCGCCCATTTGGCGTACGCTTGCGCCTGGTCCCAGTCCACGCAGACCACCGGCTGGGCATCACCCTGAAGCGAAGCGGGCAGAGTCCCTTTCCGATACCGCGATCCTGTCCACACGTTGCACGACCCGTCAGACACATGCGCCGGCGAGCACGCTTTGGCTCGCACGCACTTGCCGTACTGCGCGAATGTCACCTCGGTCTTGGCCAGCTGGAAGGTCTTTATCGCCGCTTGGTGCCGAGGCCCCGCACCGCCTTTGTCGGAGCCCATCGCGACCTGCCCGCCGGGTATCATCACCCACTCGATGCCCGCCCGTCCCTCCACCTCCTGCCTGCGCGCCTGCGCCGCATCCCGCAGCGCCTGCTCCTGCTGCGCGATGCTCCGCTCCAGGGTCTCGCCTCGCTCCAACAGACGCCGCAACAACGGGAGGAAATCCGCCGCGAAGGCGCTGCGCCCCGCCAAGTCCGGCCAAACCTCCTCGACGCGGATCGTTTCGCCCTCGCGGCCCTTGCCGGAGACCTGCATCAGCGTCTTCCTGACGAACTCCTCGCGCGGCACCCAGATGTTCGCAAGCTCCGTCGCATCGCCCAGCCGCGTGAAGTCATAGTCTGCGATCGAGGGCAGCCGCTTGAGGCTGGGCAGGTCCATCCCCACCAGCACGACCTTGTTCACCCCTATCCCCTCCAGACGCTTCAAGGCCATGAGCACCGGAGCGGCAGCCGGCCCCTGGGCCACGATGTCGATCTGCGCGCCCGCGTCATGCGCCCGGATGACGGCCTTCTCCACCTCGCGGGACATGGCCTCCTCGCTGACCGTTGAGAATCCCTCATGAGTCCAGCCCACGAGCGCAGTCGAGCCCGCGAATGCCCGCGCGAGCTCGGTGGGCGTGTCAACGGCCGGGTCGCCGCCGATGAGGTTCCGGCTGATCCAGCCGCCCGCTGTATCCACAAGCCCGCTCTTCGGCGCGGGGGCCAGCAACAGCGGGTCGGAGGCGGCTTGAGCGTCGCTCAAGAGGACAGTGACGGCCCGGCGGCCCCGCGGGACCTGCTTCGCCTCCCAATCAGACGCCAGGGAGTCCATCTGGCCGGTCAGGACTGCAAGGTCGCGGCCTGAGAGTCGTTGGGCTCGCCGCACGGCGAACCAGGAAAAACCCGCCAGCATCACGGCCAGGAGGAGGGCGACAGGGTGTCTGATCACGGAGTGCCAATCAGTGCCGGGCTATTTTCCGGCCGGCATGAGAGCTATCGTGACGCCGTCCAGCGACTTGGGCAGGCGCGCGCGCAGGCTCTCCGCGTCCGCGCCCATCGCGTACAGGACGACCACCCCTTGCTCATCGCTGTACGGGCTGGTGAGGACCCTGCCGACGCTGACCTTGGCGACGCCCGGCATGGCCAAGAGCTCGGCCTCATGGGCGCGCAGATACGCGACGGCGGCTTCCTTGTGCGAGTAGGCCGGGATCAGCGCGACCGTGACGCCGTCCAGGGACTTGGGCAGGCTGGCGCGCAGGCTCTCCTTGTCCGTGCCCAGGCCGTAGCGGACCACCACCCCCTGCTCCGCGCTCTCCGGGCTGGTGAGGACGCTGCCGACGCTGACTGTGGTGACGCCCGGCATAGTCCTTATCTTGGCTTCATGGGCGCTCAGATACGCGACAGCGGCCTCCTTGGGCGAGTAGGCCGGGATGAGCGCGACCGTGACGCCGTCCCGCGACTTGGGCAGGCGCGCGCGCAGGCCCTCCACGTCCGTCCCTAGCCCGTACCGGACCACCACCCCTTGCTCCGAGCTGTACGGGCTGGTGAGCACGCTGCCGACGCCGACCGTGGTGACGCCCGGCATGTCCCGGATCTCGGCCTCATGGGCGCGCAGGTACGCGGCGGCGGCCTCCTTGTGCGAGTAGGCCGGGATGACCGCGAACTCCACGCCGTCCTGGGATTTGGGCATGCTGGCGCGCAGGCTCTCCGCGTCCGCGCCCAGGCCGTAGCGGACGATCACCCCTTGCTCCGCGCTCTCCGGGCTGGTGAGGACGCTGCCGATGCTGACCTCGGTGACGCCAGGCATGGTCCGGAGCTCGGCCTCATGGGCGCGCAGATACGCGGCAGCGGCCTCCTTGGGAGAATAAGCCGGCCTGACTGATATCTCGACGCCGTCCAGGGACTTGGGCAGGCTGGCGCGCAGGCTCTTCGCGTCCGTGCCCAGGCCGTACCGGACGATCACCCCTTGTTCCGCGCTCTCCGGGCTGGTGAGGACGCTGCCGATGCTGACCTTGGTGACGCCTGGGATGGCCAGGATGGCGGCCTTGTTCGACGCCAGATAGGACTCGGCGCGCCGCTTCGCGGCAGATGCCGGAAGCAGGCGCGCCAGCCGGCGCGCGAAGCTGTTCTCCTCGACGCCGCCGGTCTGGACCGCGGAAGCCGCAGGCTCGCCGCCTGTCGTCTGCGCGGACTGTCCCAAGGCTTTGGATAAGGCCAGCATCTTGTCCTGGAGCTTTTGCTGGTCCTCCGGCGCCAGGCGGGCTTGCATGAGCTCGGCCGCTTGCGCCAATTGGACGCGGGTCTGCTCCTGGAGGAACGGACCCAGCGCGATGCCGAGGCCGCGCATCTTCTCCACCAGGACTACCCGCTCCGGCTCGCTCTGCGGGTTCGCGAGACGGGCGACGAGCTCGCCGGCGGGGGCCTGCGGCGTGTTCAGGCTCGCAGGCGGCAGGACTGGTTGAGCTTGCACGCCGGCAATGACCGCCTGCCTCAGGCGCACGGCATCATAGTCGGGGGATTTCAGGAAGTTGACGACTTCCAGCCGCAGCTGAGGCGAGACCGTGCTCAGGACGCTATTGATGGCTGCGCCGGCGAAATCTCCTGAAGGCGCGGCCACCTTCGCCGGCTGGCGGCTGAGCTGCCCGATCAAGGGCAGCGGCGCGCTCAAGAGTCCGAGCCCAAGAAGGGCGCCGCAGGTCATCAGGCGGGAGGATACCCTTTTCATGACAGCCTCCAAAAATGAGCTTACTGGAGAAGTATAGTCCGATTACGGCCTTTGTCAAGCTTTCGCGCTAGGCCCGAATCTTCAATATGGTGCCGGTGGTCAACTTTGTCAACTTTTTTAACTTTCCACTCGAAAGTTGAAAAGTTAAGTAAGTTGACCACCGGCACCCAATCGCCTGATTCAGGGCTGGGGCGTGGAGAGCATGTAGACGGCGAAAGTGGCCAGCCAGTGCTCCCCTTCATAGTGACCACTGGCCACGTTGGCCAAAGCGTCCTTGGCGTGGCGCGCCGCGGCCTCGGCCAGGACCTTGCGGGCCGGATCCTTCTTGGGCAAGGCCGCGGCGATGGAGCGCATGGTCCAGGCGCGGCTGAGGTTGAGGCCGTCAAGGTGCACGAGCCTGGGGTCGGAGCGGTCGGTCACGGTCGCCGGGGTCAGGAGGTTGTCGGGGAGCTTGGGCAGGAACTCATGGAACCAGCCCGGGAATTCCTTGGGCTTCAAGGCGCGGCGCATGAGGTCCGCCTCCATCAGGGCCGGCGAGAAGAAATCCTCGCTGCTGGGCTCCCAGGCCGCGGGGTAGTCGCGGTCCTTGAGGAAGTAATCCTGGCTGCGCTGGACCAGGAGCACCGCGAGCTTCACGTCGCCCGCCGCCAAAGCATAGTCCAAAGCAAAGGACAGGCCGAAAGCGGTGTTGGGATGCACGCCCGTGCGGATGGGATAGGTCTGCTTGGGCAGGAAGTCCGCGTAACGGACGGCCAACGCGTCGGCCAGAGGCTTGAGAACGGTGAACCAGCGCACCGCGTCCTGGTCGTCGAAATAGCGCAGTTCGGCCTCCAGCTTGAACAGCCAGGCCCAGCCGTAGGTGCGCTCGAAGCCCTTGCGCTCCGGGCCTTCGAGATAGGCGAGCTCGCCCTTGATGTTCTCCGCGGTGAGGTTCTCGTTCAAAGCGGCGCGGATGTCCTTGGCCTCGGGCAGGTCCGGGTACTCTTTCAAGATGTGCACGAGCAGCCAATGGCCGTGCACGCAGGAGTGCCAGTCGTAGCAGCCGTAGAAGGCGGGGTGCTGTGACTTGGGGCCGCGGACGTCGGCGGCGTCCTTCATGACGTGGTCGGGCTTGTTGGGGAATTCCTTGCCCACGCAGGCCAAAGCCAGCTTGGCGAAGCGCGAGGCGTCGTCGCGGGTGAGCCTGAGTTCAGCGGCTTGGGCCGGGGCTATGATGGCGGCAATGCAGAGGGCGAGATGAATCATGACGTATTCTAGCATGGCGCCAGGCTTCTCCGTAAATGGTGTCAGGATTTCATGAACAGGCGCTGCTCCTCGAAAATCGTGGCTGAACAAACGGAGACTTTGAAACTGATTTATCCTTTAATTATTGACATTTTTAATCATTTACCTCCAGCGCTGGAGGCAGAATGCAAAAAAATGCTTTAAGAACATACACTTTTATTTGTCAAAGTCGCCGTTCTGCCCCAGCGCCAGGAACAAAATGCCCCCCTTCCTCGTATATAGTATGTGCCCCTCTCATACCTGCGCCGGCCCCTGTTCCTGTGCCTGCTCGCATACGTCTGCCTGCTGGCGCTCCTTCATCATCGGGGCTTCTTCAGGATCCCTGCGCCCGACCTGCTGGAGCGCTACCACCGGCTCGAAGAGGCCAAGGTCCTGGGCCGGGTCGTTTCCCCCCTGAAGGAGGACTTCCGCGGACAAAAGGTCTTCATCAGAGCCGATTCCCTGGACAACCGCCCCCTCCCCTGCAAGCTCCTGGCCTACCTGCCGAAGGGCTCGGACTGGAGCCGCCTTCGGCCCGGCATGACGATCGAGCTGACCGGCCGCCTGCGCCTGCCCCGCATGCCCCGAAACCCAGGCGAATTCGATGAAGAAGCATTCCTGGAGGACCGCGGAGCCTCCTGCATCATGAGCGCCGATACCCTGCAAGTCCTTGGCCAGCCCCCTTGGAACTGGCTGCCCAAAGCCTGGGCCGAAGGCGCCCGCCAGTCCTGGGAAGGCTTCTTCAGGAGAACTCTCCCGGAAGACGAAGCCCGCATTTTCTCAGGCCTGACCATGGGCTTCAAAGGTCCCCTGCGGAGGGACTGGAACCGGACCATCCAGGACGCCGGAGCCACGCACCTCATCGTGCCGTCCGGAGCCAAGGTGGCCTTTGTCATGCTCTCTGTGGCCTTTTTGGCCACACTACTCAGACTGCCGCCATGGCCCCGCCTGGCGCTGGCCGTCATCGTCGGAGGATTCTACACCTTGATGGTGGGAGCCGAGGCGCCGTATACCCGGGCTTTTTGGGGAGGAACCGCCATCGGGATATTCCTGATGTCAGGCCGCGACTCTGGGGCCTTCCAGGCCACAGTGTGGGCCGCTCTCCTAACCTTGCTCTGGGAGCCCCGGGAGCTTTTCAATACCGGCTTCCAGATGACCTATGCCGCGGTCCTGGGCCTTATAACCGCCATGCCGGGGCTCCAAAGGGTGGTCAAAAAGCTGCCCCGCTGGCTTGGGCGCCTGGCCTGCGTAGCATGCATCAGCGTCATCGTCCAGATCATGCTCTGGCCCCAATTCGCCAACACCTTCGGCCGGGGCTCGGTCGTGGGGGTCATGGCGAACATGGTCCTGGTCCCGGCCTCCGGCCTGCTCATGGCCGCCGGTTTCAGCGCTTGGATGATCGGCCAATGGGTGGCATCAGGCCCCGTGTTGAGCTTCTTGGCCAGGCTCTTCATGGCGACCTGCCGCGCCTTCGCCTCCTTGCCTTGCGCCGCCGTAGACCTTTCCCCCATGAGCATCCCGGCGGTCCTCATCTATTATCTCTTGGCTGCGGCGCTGCTCCTCGTCCCCCGCTGGAAAGCCTCGGCCGCCGCTGCCGCGGCGGGCCTTCTGATATGGGCCGGGACCGCGGCGGCCGGACGCTTGACCGCTCCGGAGCTGAGCGTGCTGTTCCTGCGCCTGCCGCCTGGCCATCCGGCGCTGGTCAGCTTCGCGGACGGCCGCCGCTGGCTGGTGGACCCCGGGACCAAGACCGCCGCGGTCGCCAAGACCCTGCGCAGCCGCGGCGTGGCCAGACTCGACCGCCTGATCCTGAGCGCGGACTGGCCGCCGCGGGCCCGGCAACGCCTGCGGCGGCGCCTGTCCTGGCGCGAAGCCGTCCGGGTCCCCGCGCCCTGGCGGCTCTGCGAGCAAGAGGTCTGCTTCGAGTTCGGAGGACCGCAGGGGCCCCGCGTCCTGAGGGGCGCGGCTCAATATAGTATAATCCCCGAACGTCTCAAGTCCGGCGCCGTCGAGGTCTCCACCGACGGGCGCCATGCCGAGGTCCTATCGCCATGCCTGCCCGAACGACCCAGTTCGTCCGCTCCGTGGTGGTCTTCCACAACGAGACCAAGCCCGAGGCCCGGCGCATGATGCGGGAAGTCTCCTCCCTCCTGCGCCGCCAAGGGGTGCAGGTGCGTCTCTGCCGGGGCCGGGCCGGCGCCCGGGAGCTCCTGGCCGCGGACCTGGCCGTGGCCTTGGGCGGCGACGGCACCATGCTCGCGGCCGCCCGCGCCCTGGCGCCGTTCTCCGTGCCGCTGCTGGGCATCAACTCCGGCCATCTGGGCTTCCTCACCGGCACCGACCTGGCGGGCTTCCGCCGCCACTGGCGCGACATCCTGCGCGGCCGCTTCCTCATCGAGGAGCGCTGGATGATCGCGGTGGAGGTCGCGCGCGGCAAGCGCCGCGTCTTCGGCCCGCACCTGGCCTTGAACGAATGCGTCATCCGCAGCGGCGAGCAGGCGCGGGCCATCCTGCTCAAGGCCCGCTCCGGGGCGCGCTTCGTGGCCGACTACTTCGGCGACGGGCTCATCGTCGCCACCCCCACCGGCTCCACCGCCTACGCTTTGGCCGCCTCCGGCCCCATCGTGGACCCCGGCCTCGACGTGCTCCTCATCGCCCCCATCTGTCCCCACACCTTGACCCAGCGCCCGCTCATCGTCTCCGCCGGCAGCCCCTTCGCGGTCCAGCTCACCTCCCGCCACCCCGGCGAGGCGCCCCAGGTGCTGATCTCCTTGGACGGCCAGGTCGGCTGCGCCCTGCGCGTCGGCGACGAGGTGCGCGTGCACCGCTACGACAAGCCCTTCCGCCTGGTCCTCGATCCCGGGCACTCCTATTTCGAGGTCCTGCGCCGCAAGCTGCGCTGGGGCCAGACCTGAGACCGGCATGCTGAGGAGCCTGCGCGTCCGCGATTTCGCCATCATCTCGGAGCTGACCCTGGAGCCCGGCCGGGGCTTGAACGTGTTCACGGGCGAGACCGGAGCGGGCAAGTCGATCCTCATCGAAGCCCTGGGCTTCCTGCTGGGGGCGCGGGCCACGACCGCCTGGCTGCGCGCCGGGGCCTCCCGCCTCTCGGTGGAAGGCGTTTTCGATCCGGAGGACTTCCCCGCCGCTCTGCGCGAGCAGTTCCAGGTGGGACCCACGCCCGTGTCCGTGCGCCGCGAGCTCGACGCCTCCGGCAAGAGCCGGGCCACCCTCAACGGCCGGCCGGCCGGCGCCGCGGTCCTGGCCGCCTTCGGCGAGGGCCTGGTGGATTTCCACGGCCAGCACGAGCACCAGTCTTTGCTCAAGCCCGCGGCCCAGCTCGAGGCCTTGGACGCCTTCGCCGGGCTGGGCCCCAAGCGCGAGGAGCTGGCCGGCCTGCATCGCGCCTGGGTCGGGGCCTGCGCCGAGCTCGACTCCGCGCGCATGTCGGATTCGCAGCGGCGTCAGCGCATCGAGTTCGACCGCTTCCAGGTCCAGGAGATCGACGCCGCCAAGCTGCGCCCGGGCGAGGACGAGGAGCTCGAGGCCGACCTGCCCCTGCTCAAGAACGCCGACCGCATCCGCAACCTCGCGGACTCCGCCTACGGCTGGCTCTACGCCGGGGAGAGCTCGGCCCTGGAAGCCCTGCAGAAATCGGTGCGGACCATCGAGGACCTCTGCCGTTTCGACGAGTCCCTGCGCCAGGGCCGCGACGAGCTCGAGACCGCCCGCATCGCGGTCGACGAGGTGGCCCGCCGCCTGGGCGAGCTGCGCCGGCGCGTGGGGGCCGACCCCGCCCGTCTCGACGCCTTGCTCGGCCGTCAGGACGCGCTGGCGCGCCTCAAGAAGAAGTACGGCGCCACCGTCGCCGAGATCCTGGCCAAGCGCGCGGAGCTGGCCGCCGAGCTCGACCTCCTGGAGAACTCCCAGAAGAGGATCGCGGACCTGGAGGCCGCCCTGGCGCAGGCCCGCGAGGTCCTGGCCGCCGCCTGCGGCCGGCTGCACAAGCTGCGCGCGGCCGCGGCCAAGAAGCTGGAGGCGGCCCTGGCCAAGGAGATCAAGGTGCTGGGCATGCCCCACGCGCGGCTCTGCGTCAGCGTGGAGGAGGCGGAGGAGCGCTTCACCGCCAGCGGCAGCGACGAGGTGGAATTCCTGCTCGCGCCCAACCCGGGCGAGCCCATCAAGCCCCTGCGCTCCATCGCCTCGGGCGGCGAGCTCTCGCGCGTGATGCTGGCGCTCAAGACCGTGCTCGCCGGAGGCTCCGGGGTGCCGGTCCTGGTCTTCGACGAGATCGACGCGGGCATCGGCGGCGCCGTGGCCCGCTGCGTGGGGCAGCGCCTCGCGGCTCTGGGCCGGTCCCGGCAGATCCTCTGCGTCACGCACCTGGCCCAGGTGGCCTGCTTCGCCTCGACCCATCTCCACGTCCGCAAGGAGACCGCCGGCGACCGCACCCTGGTGCGCGTGGAGCGCCTGGACGGCGGCCGGCGCCTGGAGACCGTGGCCCAGCTCCTCGGCGGCCGCGCCGCCACCGAGGCCAGCCGCAAGCACGCGCAGGAACTATTGGAGAGCTCGACACTATGACCCCTCAACCCGAGATCCGCACCCGCTTCGCCCCCTCCCCCACCGGCTACCTGCACATCGGCGGGGCCCGCACCACCCTCTACAACTGGCTCTTCGCCCGACATCACGGCGGGACCTTCGTCCTGCGCATCGAGGACACCGACGAGGTGCGCTCCACGCCGGAGTCCGTCACCGCCATCCTCGACTCCATCGACTGGCTGGGCCTGGACTGGGACGAGGGCCCCCTGGATTTCGAGCGCGAGAAGGGCCCCTACGGCTCCTACTACCAGATGAAGCGCCTGGCCTCCTACCAGGAAGCCGTGCGCAAGCTGGTCGCCGAAGGCAAGGCCTATCCCTGCTACTGCACCAAGGAGGAGACGGACGTGGTGCGCCAAGCGGCCAAGGCCGCGGGCCAGCCCGTGCCCGAGGACCCCTGCCGGCGCCTGGCCGACGCCGCGCGCCAGTCGCACGAGGCCGCCGGCCGCAAGGCCGCGGTGCGCTTCATCATGCCCGACGAGGGCGAGACCGTGGTCGACGACATCATCCGCGGCCAGGTCCATTTCGAGAACCGGCTGGCGCCGGACCTGGTCATCCAGAAGACCACGGGCGGACCGACCTACAACTTCGCCTGCGTCTGCGACGACCACGCCATGCGCATCAGCCACGTCATCCGCGGCGACGAGCACCTCTCCAACACCCCGGCGCAGCTGCGCATCTACGAGGCCTTGGGCTGGCAGCCGCCCAAGTTCGCCCACCTCTCCATGATCCTGGGCCCGGACGGCACCAAGCTCTCCAAGCGCCACGGCGCCACCTCGGTGCTGGAGTACCGCGACCAGGGCTTCTTGCCCGAGGCCCTGCGCAACTACCTGGCCCTGCTGGGCTGGTCCAACACGGAGTCCAAGCAGCTCTTCAGCCCGGCGGAGCTGACCGCGGCCTTCGACCTGCCCGGCTGCCAGAAGAACCCCGCCACCTTCGACCCGGTCAAGCTGAGCTGGATGAACGGCGAGTACATGCGCGCCCTGGCGCCCGCCGAGATCATCAAACGCGCCGAGCCGTTCCTCAAGAAGGCCGGGCTCATCCCGCAGCCCGCCGGCCCCTCTTTGGAGAAGGTCGCGGCCCTGGAGCGCGAGAAGTTCAAGCTCCTGCCCGACGTGCCGGGACGCGTGGACTTTTTCTACCGGGAGACCGAGGTCACGGACAAGGCCCGCAAGGTCCTGGCCGCGCCCGAGGCCAAGGGCGTGCTCTCCGGGCTCTGCGAGCTGCTCGCCGCCTTCGAGCCTTTCACGGAGAAGCCCCTGGAGGAGTCCATCCGCGGCTTCTGCGCGGGCCGGGCCCTCAAGCCCGGCCAGGTCTTCCATCCCCTGCGCGCCGCGGTCTCCGGCCGGACCGACGGCCCGACCTTGTTCCTGATGCTCGAGCTGCTGGGCCGCGAGACCGTGGTGGCGCGCCTGCGCGGCGCAGTGTCAAAGCTGAGTCAAAACTGAACCCGCCTGGGTCCAAATTAGGCCTTGCGCCCGGAACTTCAAACGATATACTATGTCACGCTTTGGATTTGAGGAGTCAACGACCATGAAAAAGAAGACGGCCAAGACCGCGGCGCGCAAACCCGCCGCCGGGAAGGCGGCAGCCCCCGCCCCGGGCAAGCTCGCGGGCATCAAGCGCAAGCTGCTCGAGATGCGCGATGACCTCATCAAGACCGTGCGCACCCAGCAGCTCGAGGAGAGCGCCGAGCAGGACACCGGCGACGACGCGGACAAGGCCAGCCAGTCCATCGAGAAGGAGCTGCTCTTCGAGCTCTCCGACAACGAGCGCACGACCTTGGACCACATCGAGGCCTCCCTGCGCAAGATCGACAAGGGCACCTACGGCTCCTGCGAATCCTGCCGCAAGCCCATCCCCAAGCCGCGACTGGAGGCCCTGCCCTTCGCCCGCTACTGCATCGGCTGCCAGAGCTCGGCCGAGAGCGTTCCCGAGCTGGCCGAGTCGGTGGCGGATTTCCGCGGCATCGGAGAGGAACCCAGCCGGGAGGCTTGACCGGACCCGCCGCCCCTTCCGGGACGGCGCGCCCCAGGGCGCGCCGTATTGAAAACGTAACAGCCCGCAGGCTATCATTGGGGGACCTCCCTCCATATGAGATATTGGGTCTACAAGGACTCCCAGATTCTGGGGCCGCTGGCCAAGGAAGACCTCGGCTTGGTCGGCGGAGTGCGTCCCGAGACCTTGGTCTGCGCCGAGGGCACCGCCGGCCGCATGGACGTCGACTGGCGCTGCGCCGAGGAGGTCGGCGAGCTCTCCAGCCTCTGCGCGACCGCCCCGGCGGCCGTGAGCGCGGACCTGCTGGAGCCGGGCTTCGGCCTTCTGGAGCGGCTGCAATCCGAGACTTTGTCCCTGCCGGGCGAAGGAGAAGGCGAGGGCTGGCTCACGGACATCTTCTCGCCCGCCTCGCGCATCCCCGCGGCCGACCTGCCCCGGCCTGACGAAGCGACGCGCCAGGAGCTGAAGGACTCCCAGGCCCGGATCCAGGAGCTCACCTCCAAACTCGATCTGCTCAACCGCCGCCTGGCGGAGCTGGAGGCCGCGCCGCGCCAGGCGCCGGTCCCGCTGAAGAAGGCCGCCGTGGTCCCGCCGCCCGCGGCCCCGGCGCCCGAAGCGCCGGCCCCTGCGAAAAGGGCCTCCGCCGCTGCGCCGGCCGCGCCCGCGCCGGCGCTCCCGCCCACGGCCCCGCCGCCCGTGCTCGCGCCTCTGCCGAAGGTCGATGTGCCGACGCCGGAGCACATCAAGTCGCCGGTGCAGGAAGGCCCCTCTCTCTCGCCGGAAGAGTCCCCCTACCGCTGGGACACCCCGCCTCTAGGCGGCAGCCTGCCGGTGATAGGCAGCGGCCTGCCTGGGATCGGCGGCGCCATGCCGGCGCTCGGCGGCGGCCTGCCGCCAGCCCCCTCCGCCCCGCCCCCGGCCCCCGAGCCCCCGGCCGCAGCGCCCGAGATTCCTCCTGCGCCCAAGGGGCGGCCTCGCCGCGTGGTCAGGGTCTCGGCTCCGGGTTCGCTGCGCAAAGTGGAAAAGAGCATACCTCCCTCTACCCTGCCCGCCACACCCTCTGCCCCGTCCATTGCGGACAAGGCGCCGATACCGGAAACGGCGCCCCCGCCGCCCGTAGCGGCTCCCGGCCTGAAACCGGAGGAGTCCCCCTACCAATGGGGCCCCCAGCCGACCCCCGGCGGCAGCCTGCCGGCAGCCGGGATCGCCCCGCTGCCGGTGCCCAGCGCCGCCGGCCCGGCGCCCATCGAGCTCAGCGCCCCGCCCGCGACCATCGTGCCCGGAGCCTTCCCGCCGCCGCTGACCTCCCAGCCCCAGCCGTTCCTGGCCCCGCCTCCCATGACCGTCATGCCCGGGGCCTTTGGTCAATCACCTTCTGCCCCGCCACCCACCGAATCGATGATGTCGATGCCCAGCCCGGGGAAAATGATCCCGGCGCTGTCCCGGACCATGGAGGTCCCGCCCGTCCCCACCCTGGCGAATGCCGCGCCGGCTCCGGCCGTCCTGCCTCCCATGACCATGGCTTTCTCCAAGAGTGCCGTGATGCCTGCGTCGGCCGCCGGGCCGTCCACCCAGGAGGTGCTGGCCAAGCTCGCCAAGCCGGTGCCGGCCAAGACCGAGCCTCCCCAGGCGCCCAAAGGCCGCTCGAAGACCTTCCTCATCATCATCGGCGTCGCCAGCGTGGTGGTCATCGCCGCGGGCTGGTTCTTCCTGTTCCGAGACTCCAAGGGCCTCAAGACCGCTCTGCAGATGGATTCCGGCCGGCCGCCGGTGGGATCCGCGGTGTCCGACGAATCGGCGGGGACCGCCAAGCCCGGTCTGGCCGCGCCGGCGCCGCCGGCCGCGCAGCCCGCCCAGCCGGCCGCCCAGACCACGACGGCCGCCGCTCCGCCGGCCGCGCCCGCCCCTCAGGGCGGCGGCGCAGCCGCGCCAGCGCCCCCCGCGGCCGCGCCGCAGGCTGAGGCCATCCGCGACGAGCGTCCCGCGGCGGTGAACATGGTCAAGGAGTACCCCTTGGATGGCGACCGCGGCACCATCGCCCAGTGGCTGCAGTACTCCTTCGCGGCGACGCCCGGAGCCCAGAGCGAAGAGAAGTGGGACGCGGGCGCCTACGAGGAGAGCACCTACGCGGTCAAATACACGGTCCAGCCCGCGGGCAAAGACGCCATCACCTACCTTTTCGAAGCCGATCTGGCGCGCAGGACGGTCAAGGGCATGAACGCGACCGCCCGGGGGCTCCTGGCCGGCCGTTCCCCGGCGCGGGGCAAGGCCGCGGCCAAGGCCCGGCCGGCCAAGACCAAGAAGCGCACGCCGCCCCGGCGCGCCGCGGCGCCCGCGCCCAGCCCCAAGCAAGTCCCGCTCCTGCCCCTGCCCTCGGACGCCGAGCTGACTCCGCCCGCCGAGGACGAGGCCGCGTTCCGGTCCGACACGGTGCGGCCCAACCCCTGAACGCGCGGGCCGGTTTGATAGCAAGAGGACACTTAACATCCGACTTAGCATCCAAGCTTGACAAACTCTGGCCAGGCCGCTAATCTATAGCTCCATGCCCAACGACGAGCACGCGATCTCCCTGAGCCTCTCGCGGCGGCTGGCCGAGCTGCTGGTCGAGGAGCGGGTCATCACGCCGGCGCAGCTCCAGGAGGCCCTGGACTCCCAGCGCGAGAAGAGCGAGAAGCTGGGCACCATCCTCATCGGCAAGGGCTTCGTCAGCGAGGATCGCATCCTGCAATTCCTCAGCGCCCAGTGCGACATCAGCTACATCACGCTCTCCGGCATCACCGCGATCACGCCCGAGGTCATCGCTTTGGTCCCCGAGTCCATCGCCCGCCAGTACACCCTTTTCCCCTTCAACAAGACCAACAACACCATCACCATAGCGTTGGCCGACCCCCTCAACGTCATGATCCTCGACGACCTCAAGATGATGACGGGCTGCGACATCAAGGCGGCCCTGGCCTCGGAGAGCGACATCCTCGCGGCCCTGGACAAATACTACAAGCCGCCCAACTCCCAGGACGCTCTCGACGACATCGTCAGGCAGAGCCAGACCTCGGAGGCGGCGGCCGACGACGTCCAGCACGTGGATGAAAAGAAGGAGGAGGAGGACCGGGTCTCCGTGGAGAGGTCCGCCGAGGACGCCCCGGTCATCAAGATGGTCAACCTCATCCTGGCCAACGCCATCAAGGCCAAGGCCTCGGACATCCACATCGAGCCCTACCAGAAGGACCTGCGCATCCGCTACCGCATAGACGGGGTCCTGCACGAGCAGCCCGCCCCCCCCAAGAAGTTCCACGCCGCCATCTGCGCGCGCCTCAAGATCATGTCCAACCTCGACATCTCGGAGCGGCGCCTGCCCCAGGACGGCCGGCTCAAGGTGCGCGTCGGCGACAAGGAGATGGATCTGCGCGTCTCGGTGCTGCCCTGCGCCCCGGGCGAGAAGATCGTGATGCGCATCGCCGACAGCGGGGGCCTCAGCGTCCAACTGTCCAAGCTGGGCTTCGAGCCCGAGGCCCTGGCCGTGTTCAACCGCAGCATGAAGGCGCCCTACGGCATCAACCTCATCACCGGCCCCACGGGCTCGGGAAAGTCCACCACCCTCTACTCGGCTCTCTCGCTGCTCAACACGCCCGAGCACAACATCATGACCATCGAGGACCCCGTCGAGGTCCAGCTCCACGGCATCAACCAGGTCCAGGTCCACGCCGCCATCGGCCTGACCTTCGCGGCGGGGCTGCGCTCCTTCCTGCGCCAGGACCCCGACATCATCATGGTCGGCGAGATCCGCGACCTGGAGACGGCCCAGATCGCCATCAACGCGGCCCTGACCGGCCACCTGGTCTTCTCCACTTTGCACACCAACGACGCCCCGGGCTCCATCACGCGCCTCAACATGATGGGCGTGGAGCCCTTCCTCTCCAGCTCCTCGATCCTCATGGTCGTGGCCCAGCGCCTGGTGCGCGGCATCTGCCCCAAGTGCAAGGAGAGCTACGAGGTCGAGCAGGACTGGCTCATCAAGCTGGGAGTGTCGCTCACCCAGCTGCAGTCGCGCGGCGGCAAGGTCTCTTTGCACAAGGGCAAGGGCTGCGAGAACTGCGCCGGCACCGGCTACCGCGGCCGGCAGGGCCTCTACGAGGTCCTGGAGGTCACCGACACGGTCCGGCAGATGATCCTGGACAAGGCCACCGCGCGGCAGATCAAGGAGCAGGGGTGCCGGCAGGGCATGCTGACCCTGCGCGCCTGCGCCATCCGCAAGCTCCTGAGCGGCGTCACGACGGTGGAGGAGATGATCCGGGTCACGGCCTCGGACATCGAAGGTTGAAGGCAACGAGGGGACATCCATGATATCGATGAGCGAACTATTCCTGCTGATGCACGAGCGCGGAGCGTCGGACCTGCACATGACGGTCGGCGCGCCGCCGACTTTGCGCATCGACGGGCAGCTGGTGCCCACGCCTTTCGAGAAGCTCTCCCATGAGGCCAGCCAGACCTTGATCTTCTCGCTGTTGACGGAGAGCCAGCGCCAGCGCTTCGAGGCCACCAACGAGCTCGACCTGGCCTTCAGCCTCAAGGGCATCGGGCGCCTGCGCATGAACGTCTACCGCCAGCGCGGAGCCATCGGCGCGGCCATCCGCGCCATCCCCTCCTCCTTCAGGACCTTCGAGGAGATCGGCCTGCCCAACGTGATCTACGACGTGATGAAGGTCCCCAAGGGCCTGGTGCTGGTGACCGGGCCCACGGGCTCGGGCAAGTCCACCACCATCGCCAGCATGATCGACTTCGTCAACGAGAACCGCAGCGCGCACGTGGTGACCGTGGAAGACCCCATCGAGTACGTGCACAGCCACAAGAAGTGCATCATCAACCAGCGCGAGGTCGGCCAGGACACCGAGTCCTTCACGGCGTCCTTGAAGCACGTCCTGCGCCAGGACCCCAACGTCATCCTCATCGGCGAGCTGCGCGACCTCGACACCATCTCGGCGGCGCTGACCATCGCCGAGACCGGCCACCTCGTCTTCGCCACCCTGCACACCACGGACTGCGCCCAGACCATCAACCGCATCATCGACGTGTTCCCCCAGCACCAGATGGACCAGGTGCGCATCCAGCTCTCCTTCGTGCTGCAGGCGGTCATCTGCCAGCAGCTCATCGCCCACTCCTCGGGCACGGGCCGGGTCCTGGCCACCGAGATCCTCATCGTGACCGCCGCCATCCGCAACCTCGTCCGCGAGCAGAAGGTCGAGCAGGTCCAGCTCGCCATCCAGACCGGCGGCAAGATGGGGATGCAGACCATGAACCAGTCTTTGGCCGACCTCTACCGCCAGAACCGGGTCACATTCCAGGAGGCCATGATGCGCTCGCTGGACCCGGAGGACCTGCGGCGCCTCCTGCAGCGCACGGGCACCGGCGGCGCCCAGCCGCCGGCCGGTCACTAGAAGCGGGCCGAGGGCTGGCGCCTTCGGCGCGACTTCAGCCCAGACCGCGTAGCGGTCTGGGCTGAAGTTCATTTTTTTGGGCTCCCCATTTCTGCTAGAATCCCTCATATGTCCCCGACGGAGACCCTGCCCGACACGCCGGTGATGCGCCAGTACCAGGAGCTCAAGAGCCGCCACCCCGAGGCGCTCCTGTTCTTCCGCCTGGGCGACTTCTACGAGCTCTTCGGCTCCGACGCCCAGACCGCGGCCCCCCTGTGCGGGCTGGTGCTCACGGCCCGCCAGGGCATCCCCATGTGCGGGGTCCCCTACCACAGCTCCAAGACCTACCTGGCCAAGCTCCTCAAGGCCGGCCACAAGGTCGCCGTGGCGGAGCAGATGGAGGACCCCTCCAAGACCAAGAAGCTGGTCAAGCGCGACATCATCCGCCTCATCACTCCCGGGACCATCATCGAAGACGAGCTCCTGGAGGCCACCTCCACCAATTTCCTCGTCGCGGTCGAATCGGACATCGTGGGCTGGGGCGCGGCCTGCATCGACGTCTCGACCGGCGAGTTCTGGGCCACCCAGGCCCTCAACGACCGCGGCAACCGCCGGCTCTTCGACCTGCTGGCGCGCGTGCGGCCGGCCGAGGTGCTCTGCGCGCCCGAGACCGCGGCCCAACTGCGGCCCGCCCTGCCCGCCGCCGTCTGCCTGACCGCCGAGCCGGGGCGGCCCGAGACCGCCGCGCCCCCGGACTGGGCGCGGGAATCCGTCTGGGCCAACCACCGCCTGGCCCTGCGCGCGGCCCTGCGCTGCCGCGGCTACGTGGCCCGCACGCAGTTCCACCTCCAGGAGCTCATCGCCCCGGTCTACCGCGAGGCCGCCAACGAGATGCAGCTCGACGAGACCGCTTTGCGCACCTTGGAGTTGGTGGACGCCTCCTCGGGCGACCGGCGCCACAGCCTTTGGGGCCTGCTCAACCGCTGCCGCACGGCCATGGGCGGCCGCAAGCTGCGCCACTGGATCCTGCATCCCTCCACCGACCTCGCCGAGATCGAGCTGCGGCAGAACTGCGTGGAGGACCTCTTCGACAAGCCCGGGGCGCGCGAAGACCTGGGCGGGCTCCTGCGCGAGGTCTCGGACCTGCCCCGCGTGGTGAGCCGCCTGAGCACCCGGCAGGCCACGCCCCGGGATCTGGCCGCCCTGCGCCGGTCCCTGGGCCAGCTGCCCGCCCTGGAGCGCTGGTTCAAGTCCTACGAGCTCTGTCCGGGCCTGACCACCTTGGCCGCGCAGCTGCAGGAGACCGCCGCGGGGCTCTCGGCCTGCGCCGACTACCTCGCCCGCGCTTTGGTCGACGACCCTCCGGCCCGGCTCTCGGACGGGCATTTCATCCGGGAGGGCTTCCACGCCGAGCTCGACGAGCTGCGCCTGCTGCGCTCGGACAGCCAGAGCTTCCTGGCCCGTCTGGAGGCCGAGGAGCGCCAGGCCTCCGGGATCGGCTCGCTCAAGGCCGGCTACAACTCGGTCTTCGGCTACTATTTCGAGATCACCAACGCGCACAAGGCCAAGGTCCCGCCCCGCTACACGCGCAAGCAGACCCTGACCAACGCGGAGCGCTACATCACCCCCGAGCTCAAGGAGCTCGAGAACAAGATCCTGGGCGCCGAGGAGAAGATCCTGCGCCTGGAATCCCGCCTGTTCGAGGAGGTCCGCGGCGAGGTCCTCCAGCGCCACGACGCGGTCCAGCGGCTGGGCGCCCTTCTGGCCGAGCTCGACGTGTTCAACGCTTTGGCGGAATGCGCCTCGCTCCATGAGTTCGTCAAGCCCCAGGTGGACCTGAGCCACGACCTGGAGATCGTCGACGGCCGCCACCCGGTCCTGGCCGCGGTCCTGCCGGCCGGGACCTTCGTGCCCAATTCTCTGACCTTGAACGCCCGCGACCCGCAGATCATCGTCTTGACCGGGCCCAACATGTCGGGCAAGTCCACCTACCTGCGCCAGAACGCCCTCATCGCGGTGCTGGCCCAGATGGGCTCCTTCGTGCCCGCCAAGTCCGCCCGGGTCGGCATCGTGGACAAGATCCTCACCCGCATCGGCGCGCAGGACGCCCTGACCCAGGGCGCCTCCACCTTCATGGTGGAGATGAACGAGACCTCCGCCATCCTCAAGTCGGCCACCCCGCGCAGCCTGGTCATCCTCGACGAGGTCGGGCGCGGCACCTCCACCTTCGACGGGATCTCCATCGCCTGGGCGGTGCTGGAGCACCTGCAGAGCGCCTACGCCAAGGCCGCGGAGCCCGAGGGGCCGCGCGGGCCGCGCACGCTGTTCGCCACGCACTATTTCGAGCTCACCGAGCTGGCCCACCGGCTGGACGGCGTGGCCAACGCCAACGTGGAAGCCCGGGAGTGGACCAACGCGGAGGGCCGCACCGAAGTGGTGTTCCTGCATAAGATTTCGGATGGGCCGGCCGACCGCTCCTACGGCATCCACGTGGCGGCCCTGGCGGGCCTCCCTCCCGCCGTTTTGGCCCGAGCCCGGGAGATCCTCTCCAGCCTGGAGAACGAGTCCGCCTCCGGGCGGCTGGCCAATTCCCCGGCCCAGCCCAAGGGCGGGGACCCGGAACTGCCGCTCTTCGACGACAACCCGGTCCTGCACGCCCTGCGCCTCCTCGACCCCGAAGCCATGACCCCGCTCGAAGCCCTGGAAGCCATCGCGGCCCTGAAGAAGAAGCTCTAAGGGGGGGGTCAGGTCTTGACATTTGACATTGGGGAATCTTCCGAAGAGTCCAATGTCAAGACCTGACCCCATGATCCACCGGCTTTCCCCGGAGGTCGCCAGCCGCATCGCCGCGGGAGAGGTCATCGAGCGGCCAGCCTCGGCCCTCAAGGAGCTGCTGGAGAACGCCCTCGACGCAGGCGCGCGACGCATCACGGTGGAGTGCGCGGGCGCGGGGCGGACTTCTTTGCGAGTGGTGGACGACGGCTGCGGCATGTCCCCCGAGGACTGCGCCTTGGCCCTGGAGCGCCATGCCACGAGCAAGATAACGGACCTCGGCGACCTCGAGCGCCTGGCCACCTTCGGCTTCCGCGGCGAGGCCCTCTACGCCGCGGCCGCGGTCTCGCGCCTGACCTTGGCCAGCACCCTGCGCGGGGCCAAGTCCGGCTGGAAGGTTCAGGCCGAGGGCGGCAAGGTCGTCTCCTCCGGCCCGGCCCCGGCGGTCCCGGGCACGGCCGTCGAGCTGCGCGACCTCTTCTACAACACCCCGGCGCGGCGCAAGTTCCTCAAGTCCGACGCCTACGAGCGGGGCCGCCTGGCCGCGATCGTCGAAGAAGCCGCTTTGGCCGACCCGGCGCTGTCTTTGACCTACAAGTCGGAAAGCCGCACCGTGCTGCGCTTTGCGCCCGAGCCCGGCCGGGACCTGGCCGACGGCCTGCGCCGCCGGGCCGTGCGGGTGCTGGGCGAAGCCAACGCCGCGGCCCTGCTGCCCATCGTGGTGGACCGGCCGGAGATGAAGCTGCGCCTCTTCGTCTCGCCCTGGGACGCGCTGGCCGCCACGCGGGACTTCCAATACTGGTTCGTCAACCGCCGGCCGGTCTCGGCGCGCATCCTGCAACAGGCCCTCTACCGGGCCTACCAGGGCCGGCCCTCGGACCGGCACCCCGTCTGCGTGGGCCACCTTGAGCTGCCGGGCGACGCCTTCGACGTCAACGTCCATCCGGGCAAGCGCGAGATCCGCTTCCGCTCCGACCGCGACGTCTTCGAGCTGGTCTCCGGGCTGGTGGCCTCGGCTTTGCTCAAGTCCAAGGCCCCGGCGCCCATCACGCCCGCGCCGCGCGTGTCCGTCTCCACGGGGGCGGTGCGCGAGCTGGCCGCGGCCTATCATGCCGTCCTTGAACAAGCCCCCCTGGCCCTGGAGACGGCCCCGGCCGAGTCATTCGCAGCGGCCGAGGGCCTGCCGCGCTGGTTCACGCCCCCCTTCCGCTTCTTGGGGCAGATCGAGCGCGCCTACCTGGTCTTCGAGGCCTCCGGCGGGCTCTTCATCCTGGACCAGCACGCGGCCGCGGAGCGCATCCTCTTCGAAAGATTCCTGAAGGAAGTCGAGCAGGGCCGCGCCCGCTCGCAGAAGCTGATGCTGCCCATGACCGTCGAGCTGCCGGCGTCAGCCGTGGAGAAGGTGCTCTCGCTCTCCGACCGACTGGAACGGCTGGGGTTCTCTTTCGAGGCTTTCGGCAAGAGGGGCCTGCACTGCCTGGCCGTGCCCGCGCTCTTCCACAAGGAGGCCGACCTCAAGGAGCTGGTGCACCGTCTGCTCGATTCCTTGCACGACCCGGTTTCCGCGGCCGAGGCGGTCCAGCACGACGCGGTGGCCACCGTGGCCTGCAAAGCCGCGGTCAAGGCCCACGACGCGCTCTCCGAGAAGGAGGCGCTGCGTCTCGTCGAGGACCTCAAGGACTGCCGTGACGGGTCCTGCTGCCCGCACGGCCGGCGCACCATGCTCGCGCTCTCCCGCGATGAGCTGGCCCGGCGCTTCCAGCGGCCCGGCGCGCCGCCCCTCTAGCTCAGCGCAGGTTGGCGGCCTTCCTGATCCAGTCGTTGAGGATGACTTCTTCCTTCTTGGCCGTGTTGAGCTCGGCCTCGTACTCGCGCAGGAACTCCAGCATGTGCTGATTCTCCGCGTGCGTGTGCGTCTCACGGGCGAAGGCGCGGAAGTAGAGCTGCCCGGCATCGAGGTACGCCACGGTGACGGCCAGGTCCTGGGACACGTCCGTCGCGGTCTGCAGCAGGCGCTGGGTGTGAGCGGGCGGCTGAGGCGGCTGCAGCTTCGGCGCGGCGGGAGTAGAGACCTCAACGGCGGCGACGGGCGTGCTCGTGGACACCGCGGGCTCGGCGGCGAAGGCTCCGCCGACCGACAGGAGCAGAAATATCGTGGTCATCCGCGGAGTATATCAAATCAACATCTTCTCGACGAGCGGCCGGGACCATTTTGGGTCTTGACAATTTTTGTCCGCCTGTTATACTCATTGTGCAGGGGCGCTAAAGCGGTCGATAGAACGACGCCAGCTTGAGCGCCCCTCGCATTTGTATATGGACGGAGTCGCGTCAAGACCATGGGCCTTGACAAATCAAGAGCGCCTGCTATACTCAGATTGTCGTATCCTCACCAGCCCGTCCTGAGTCCGGTGGAGTCGAAGCGGTCGGTAACGTGGTCGTGGTTGTGACGGGGTGCAAGCCGGTGCCGTGGCAGTCGACGTCGACGCGGCCGTTGCAGTCGCAGTTGCGTTCCGGACTCAGGGCGGGCCCTGTGCCGATCTGGGGCGCTAAGGCAGTCGATTGAACGACGCTTGCCTTAGCGCCCCAACCTTTTCCCTCAGCGCTTGTGCAGGTCCGCGAAGTCGGCCTTGAGCTCCACTCCCAGCGCCTCCAGGACCAGGACCTGACGGTCGAAGCGGCTGGCGGTCTTCCGCGCCGCGCGGAAGCGCTCCCAGGAGCCGGCCAGCAGGCAGGGATAGGAGAAGACCGGCAGGGGATAGTCCGTGCCGAAGAGCAGGCGCTCGAAGAGCTCGGGGCGGCGGGCGATGCGCAGAAGCTGGCCCACCCGGTTGAAGAAGGTCAGGGCCGAGACGTCGACGTAGAAGCGCGGGTAACGCATCGCCAGCTTGAGCATCAGGGGCCCGTGCTGCTCATGGAAGAACAGCCCAGTGGAGCAGCCGTGCGCCGCGATCACGGTGACGCCCTCCTCCAGGGCCGGCACCAGGCGGTCCAGGCCGCCCACGGATTGGTCATGGCCGATAAGAGCGAACTCGAAGCCCACGTGCGCCAGCAGGGGCAGACCCAGCCGCGCCAGCGCTTTGTAGAAGGGGCGGTAGCGCGGCAGCGCCGGGTCGAAACGCTGGGCGTTGGCCAGGACCTTGACCAGGACTGCGCCCCGGGCCGCGCAGCGCTCGAGCTCGTCCAAAGCATCGACGCGCTGGGGGTTGATGGAGACCCCCGGCAGGAAAAGGCCGGGGGCCGTGGCAGCGGCCCGCAAGACCGTGTCGTTGGTGACCAGGAGGTCCGAATGAGCCTCGTCGAGGCGCCCCGACTCGTCATAGGCGCCGTCCATGCCCAGGAGCACGGCCCGGCCGACCCTCTCTGAACCCAACAGTTCGGAGCGCAGCCTCTCCAGGTAGAGCAGGTTGGCCCGCTCGGGCTGGTCCAGGGGCAGGCCCATGGTCCTCGCCAGCATGGAGCCCAGCGGGCCCTCGCGCATGCGCCGCGAGAGCCGGCAGCCGTTCTCGGGCGTAGGCAGGGCCGCCAGATGCACGTGGACGTCGGTGAGCTTCCTCATGCCGCGGCCTTGCGGTCCTCGAGTTCCCGCGCCGTCTTCTTCAGGGCCGCCAGGTCCAGCTTGCCCGAGCCCAGCAGCGGGAACTCCGTCACCTTGTGGAAGCAGGAGCGCTCCGGCACCCAGAGCTTAGGCGCGTCGGAGTCGTTGAGCTTGCGCCAGAGGCCGTCGATGTCGTCGTAGTCCTTATAGAGGACCACCAGCCGCTCGCCTTTCTTCGCGTCGGGCACCGCGGTCACGATGAAGGTCTGCTCCAGCCGCCCGGCCAGACTGTGCAGCCGCTGTTCGACGTGGAGGTGCGGCACCATCTCGCCGCCGATCTTGCTGAAGCGGCTCAGGCGGTCGGTGATGGTGACGAAGCCGTCCGCGTCCACGCAGCCGATGTCCCCGGTCGAGTAATAGCCCTCCTTGAGGACCTTCTCGGTCTGCTCCAGGTCCCCCAGGTAGCCCACCATCACGTTGGGCCCCTTGACCAGCAGCAGGCCCGCCTGCCCCGCGGGCAGAGGCTCCAAAGACTCGGGGTCCACGACCTTGACCGCCACGCCGGGCAGAGGCTGGCCGATGGTCCCGATCTTGGTCCCCCTCTGGCGCACCCCGTCGATCTCCACGTCCGGTATGTTGACGCAGGCCACGGGGGAGAGCTCGGTGCAGCCGAAGCCCTCCAGCGGCGTGATGCCGAACTTCTCCTCGAAGGCAGCCACCAGCTCGGCGCGCAGCTTCTCGGCCCCGGCCATGACGATGTTGACGCTCTTCATCTGCGCCGGCTCGATCCGGCGCAGGTAGAGGGTCAGGAAGGTGGGCGTGCCCAGCACGATGGTCACCCCGTAGCGCGCGATGAGCTCCCCGACCCCCTTGGCGTCGAGAGGATTGGGGTGGTACACCGCGGCGAGGCCCGCGGCCGCCGGCATCCACAGGGTGACGGTATAGCCGAAGGAATGGAAGAACGGCAGGACGCCCAGGAGCCGGTCCGAGCCCCGCATCTGATAGACCTGGGCGATCGCCTCGATGTTGGCCTGGATGTTGGCGTGGGAGAGGACCACGCCTTTGGGCTCCCCGGTGGAGCCGCTGGTGAAGATCACCGTGGCCGTGTCGCTCAGCAGGCGCGGAGCCTTGCGCAGGAAGAACAACTCGATGAGCGCGGGGGGCAGGACGAAGAAGGCGGCCGTGGTCAGGGCCGCGCGCAGGGGCTTGATGCGCGGGGCCAGGTCCTCCAGGAAGACCATGCTCTCGTGCGGCTCCCAGCCCAGCTTATCCAGGAAGCGCCGCGAGGTCACGAGGCCCTTGGCGCCCGCGCGCTCCGCGCAGCGCAGCGCCGTCTCGCGCGGCAGGGTGTAGTTGAGGTTGACCGGGATCCGGCCGCGCAGGGACAGCCCCAGGTTGGCCAGAGCCGCGGGCACGGAAGGCGGCAGCAGCAGGCCCACGTTGGGGCCCGGAGGCAGGACCCGGTCCAGGACGCGGCCCAGGAGGAAGGCCCGGACCAACGCCGCGCCGCAGGAGAGGCGGCCATACAGGACGTCCGCCATGGCCAAGCCGAACCAGCGCCGCTTGGCCTCGCGCGCGAAGGTCCGCGGCAGGGTCTGCTTCTCGGCCAGGCGCTTCTGGAAAGCATCGGCGCCCAGCTCCCGGACGGCCTGCCGGATGTCCTCGGCCTTGGCGTCCGGAGGCAGGGGCGCGCCGAAGCTGACCGTGACCGGGTAGGGCAGGCGCCGCGGCCATTTGAGCAGGATGCGGCCGCCCTCGAAGCTGAAGATGCTGCCCCAGACCCGGTCCAGGTGCACGGGGATGATGGGCATGGACAGGCCTTCGGCGATGTGCTCCACGCCCTTCTTGAAGCGCAGCATCTGGCCGTGTCGGGAGATCTCGCCTTCCGCGAAGATGCAGACCAGGTCGCCCTCGCGCAGGGCCTGCCGCGCGGCCTCGAAGGACTGCAGCAGGGCCTTGGGACTGTCGTGGTCCGAGATGGGGATGACCCCCATGGCCCGGAAGAACCAGTTGAGCACGGGCAGGCCGTAGAAGCGCCGCAGCATCATGAAGCGCACCAGCCTGGGCGAGGCGCCCTCGATGAGGAAGGCGTCCACGAAGGAGACGTGGTTGGAGACCAGCAGGGCCGGGCCCTCCAGCGGGACGCGGCCGCGCCCCTCCACCTCGATGCGGTAGACCAGGTTGACCAGCGGGTAGAGCAGCAGGCGCAGGAAGAAATCCGGCAGCACGGACAGGATGTAGGCCGCCACCGCGACGGTCATGACCGCCACCACCAGGAAGATCTGGTTGGGGTAGAGCTTGAAGTAGTTGCTGGAGAGATAGAGCCAGCCCGAAGCGGCCAGGACGCCCAGCAGCGAGAGGACATTCTCGGTGGCGATGGTGCGGCCGCGCTCCGGCTTGGGAGTGCGCTGCTGGATGAAGGCGTCGAGAGGCACCACGAAGACCCCGCCGCTCACGCCGGCCAGGAACAGGTCGAGGGCGGCGCGCACCGGCGAGGCCGCGGCGAAGGCCAGGTCGGCCGGAAAGAGCACCAGCCCCAGCGCGCCCAGGGGCACCAGGCCCAGCTCCACCTTCTCGCGCGAGAGCCGGCCGGCCACGTAGCTGCCCAGGCCGATGCCCAGGGCCACCGCGATCTGGAAGCCGCTCAGGGCCCGCTGGCTCAAGTGCATGAGCTCCTGGCCATAGACCAGGATGTTCATCTGGAAGATGGCGCCCAGGAACCAGAAATAGGCCGACCCCAGCAGGGCCAGGAAGATGGGCCGGCGCAGGCGGATGCGGGAGAGGTTGTCCCAGGTCTGCGCGACGAAGTTGAGGCGGATGGGGATGGCTGAACCCGCGGCCGGCACGGAGGTCACGCGCAGGGCCGCGCCCAGTCCCGCGGCCGCGGCCGCGGCGAAGACCAGGCAGGCGACCTGCAGGCGGCCCGGGAACTCGCTGATGAGCAGCCCCGCCGCCACGGTGCCCAGCACGATGCCCAGGAAGGTCATCATCTGCATCAGGCCGTTGCCCCGCGAGAGGTCCGCGTCGTCGAGGACCTCGGGCAGGATGGCGAGCTTGGCCGGGCCGATGAAGGCGCTGTGCGCGCCCAGGCAGAAGAGGATGGCGAGCAGGCCGGGGATGTTCCCGTTGGGCAGGGCCAGCAAGGTGAGGAGCATGAGGGCCAGCTCCACGCACTTGCACGCCACGATGATCTTCTTCTTGCTGAAGCGGTCCGCCACCGAGCCGGCCGCGGTGGAGAGCAGCAGGAAGGGCAGGATGAAGACCGCGCCCGCGGCCGCGATGAACTGCGCCGAGCGGCCCGGCGGCAAGGACGCCACCATGAGCAGGGCGGTCACGGTCTTGAAGGCGTTGTCGTTGAAGGCGGAGAGGCTCTGGGTGAGCAGCAGGGCCCGGAAGCCGGGCGCCGACACCGATCTCTTCTCTGTCATCTCATTCCCCCGGAGGCTGGAGTCCGGCCAGGTAGCGCGCGAAAGCGCGCATGGCGCGCAGGTGGATGCGGGCCTGGGTCAGGCTGTAAAGGGGCCAGGGCAGGGCCGGCCGGTAGTCGTGGATGCCCACCAGGAGGGTCCGGCCGCCCAGGACCTGCCGGAACTCCAGGCGCGGCCGGCCCGTGGCGCGCTGGACCCGGCGCACCAAGGCCCCCCCCGTGATGTAGAAGACCTGGCGCGAATCGCTCTGGCTGCGGTCCTGGGCGAAGGTGAGCTCCACCAGGCACAGCCGCAAGCCGGCCAGGCGGAAGCGCACGCTGCGGCCGGGGTTGACGTCCGCGCGCAGCACCCAGCGGAAGCGCCGGGCCAAAAACGCGCCGTACTGCTCGGCGGCCCAGCGCGCGGTGCGCCCCGGCGGCAGGCCCATGCGCTGGACCGAGCGCACGTCGTAGCGGTAGAGCTCGCGCCAGGGGGCATGGCGCAGGGGCCGCGGGGCGCGGCCCAGGCGGATCAAGACGTGGCGGCGGGCCGCGGCGGCCCGGACCGCCGTGTCGAAGGGGATGCCCGGCACGCCGGCCTCCTCCTGCAGGCGCCGGTCGCGGCAGACCATGGAATGCCGGATGCTCTCGACCAACGGCGCGACCAAGGCCTGCGGCGCGCCGCTCATGAGGCCCAGCCAGGACCGGCACCAGAAGGTCCCCGGGACCGGCACGCTGAAGAACCGGCGCTTGAGCCCCAAAAGCCCCGCCGTGCGCTCCAGGAGCTGGCGGTAGGTCATGACGTCCGCGGAGCCGATGTCCCAACTGCGGCTCCGGGAGGCGGGATGCTCCAGGCAATGGACCAGCAGGGCCAGCACGTCGTCGAGCGCGATGGGCTGCGTGAGGCTGCCCGCCCAGGGCGGGCAGGGGATGAAGGGCAAGCGCTCGATCAACGAGCGGAACATCCGGTAGGATGAGCCGCCCGGCCCGATGATGATGCTGGCGCGCAGGGCCGTGACCGGCACGCCCTGGCTGGCCAAGGTCTGCTCGACCTCCAGGCGGCTGCGCAGGTGCGCAGACAGCTCCGGGTCGTCCGGGATGAGCCCGCCCAGATACACGATCTGCCGGACCCCGGCCTGCGCCGCGGCCCGGGCGAAGTTGTCCGCGCAGATGAGGTCGAAATCCTGGAAGGCGCCCTGGGTCAGATGCGCGGAGGGCAGCATGGAGTGGACGAGGTAGACGGCCTGCTCCACGCCCCGCAGGGCCTCCTCGCACTGCAGCAAGGAGAACAGGTCGCAGGGCCGCCATTCGATAGCCGGCTCCAACGCGGGTCCGGGCGGGTTGCGGGCCAGGCCGATGACGCGGCGCCGGCCGGCCAGAGCGCCGGCCAGCGCCCGGCCCACGAAGCCGGTCGCGCCCGCGATGGCTACGGCGCCTGCGCTGTCCACCTTAGGCCGGCCCTATGGCCTGAGTGAACTCGGATAAGAACTCCGCCGCGGTGCGCGGCCGCTTCTCCGGGTCGGCCTGCAGGGCCCGGGCGAAGAAGGCGTCCAGGGCCGGCGGCAGTCCCGGGGCCTTGCGGCTGGGCGGGGTGAAGACCATGTTCATCTTGGTGTAGAGCATGCCCGCGTTGGTCCCGTCGAAGGGCCGCGCGCCGGTGAGCATCTCGTAAAGGCAGACGGCCAAGGAGTAGAGGTCCGACTCGGCGCGCACCACGCCGGTCTCGGACTCCGGGGCCATGTAGGGCGGGGTCCCCGCCACCGTGGCCGAGACGGAGAGCCGGCTCAAGGCCTCGTGGGCCTGCCGGGCCACGCCGAAGTCCATGACCTTGACGCGGTTGTCGCGGGTGAGCATGATGTTGGGAGGCTTGAGGTCGCGGTGGATGACCCCGCGCGCGTGGGCGTAGGTCAGGGCCGAGCAGACCTGGGCCAGGACGCCCTTGATCTCCGGGATGGCGAGATGGCCGTTCTCGTAGACCACCAGGTCCAAGGTCTTGCCGTCGAGGTACTCGAAGACCAGGAAGACCTCGCCCTCGTGCTCGAAGATGCCGTGGATGTCCACGATGCTGGGATGGCGCAGTTGGGCCACGGTGCGCGCCTCCTTGAGGAAGCGGTCCCGCTCGCGGGGGTCGTTGCGGATCTCGTCGCGCATGCGCTTGACCGCCACCCGGCGCTGCAGGGAGAGGTCCTCGGCCTCGTAGACCGCGCCCATGCCGCCCGAGCCGATCTGGCGCAGGACGCGGTAGCCGGCGGGCAGGCCGGGCAAGGTGAGGCCCGGCCCGGTCAGCGGCGGCATGCCGGAGATGGGCGTGGGGCAGGGCGTGGGCAAAGGCGTGCCGGCCGCGGCCATGCCGAAGCGGACCAGCCAGGCGGCGAAGGGCTTGCGCAGCAGGAAGAGCAGGAGCAGCAGCGCGGCGCCGGCCGCGGGCCAGGCCAAGGAGCGCAGCAGGCGGCGCCGGGCCGCGGCCTCGGGCTGGTAGGTCAGCAGCGCCGCCGCCTCCAGCCCGGGGTCGGCCGCGAACTGGGCCAGCAGTTGCGCCGCGTCCGCGGCGGCCAGGGCCCGGCGCCGGCGCGTCTCGAAGCGCGCCGCGTCCAGGCGGCCGGCCTGCTCCAAGGAGCGCAGGCTGCCGGTCCGGTCGCCCGCTCCGGCCTGGGCGTAGGCCAGCTGATACCAGGTCCAGGCCCGCGTCGGCTGGGCCGCGATGGCCGCGTCCGCCGCCTCGCTGGCCTCTTTGTAGAGCCCGGCCCGGTTGAGGACGAAGGCGTGGATGCCGCCCAGATAGGCGGCCTTGGGCTTGATGCGCGCCACCGTGCGGATCTCGGTCAGGGCCTCATCGTGGCGGCCCAGCATGGAGAGCGCCGCGGCCTTGAGCGTGGAGGCCAGCAGCTCCTCGGCCGGGGCATGGTCCGAGGCGAAGCGGGCCGCGGCCAGGGCGCCGTCCCAGTCGCGGCGGCGCAGGCCCTCCTGGGCCCTGGCCACGGCCTCCTTGTAGTCGGCGGGCGGCGGCCCGGCGGGCAGGACCAGGGGGGCGGGCGCGGGCGGGGCGGTCTCGGGCTTGGCCGCGACGTAGCCCGCGCGCCGCAGGGGCTCTCCCAGCGCAAGCAGGAGGGAGCCGCGCTCTTCGGGATTCAGGGCGGTCAGCTCAGCGTCGAGGCGAGCGCTGGTCCGCGTGCGGCGCTGCTCGCGCGCGACGGGCTCGAGCCCCTCGACGTTGTCCTGCAGCTCGCGCAAGACCATCAGCCGCCAGCCCACCGCCACGAACTGGGCCTCGGCGCGCGCGGGATCGGGGGCGGCGGCGATGAAGCGGCGTACGCCCTCCTTCTCGGCCGGGCTCAAGGCCGCCCAGGCTTCGTCCCGGTGGCGCGGAGAGAACTTGAGCGGGGCGCGCTCCTGCGCGGAGGCTACGCCGCAGAGGACGGCCGCCAGGAGCAGGACTCTCGCCCGCACGCACGCGCGTAGCATAGGTTTAAAGTGTAAAGACCTAGGTCGGGCTTGTCAACGGTCCTCGGGAAGGGGCCCAAGCCCAGGCCAGCGTCAAGACGGCGAGCAGTCCCCCCGCGCCGCCCACCGCGTAGGCGGCGGGCGCGCCGAAAGCCTGCGCCAGCGCTCCCATCAGGAGCGAGCCCAGCGGCGCCACGCCGACGAAGACGAGGGCATAGAGGCTCATGACCCGGCCGCGCAGGCGGTCGGGCACCTCGGCCTGCACGGTGGTGTTGCAGCTGGCCATGAACACGATCTGCGAGGCTCCCAACAGGGCGAGCCCGGCCATGGCCGGCCAGAACCGGCCCGCCTCCGCCAAAGCCAAAGTCAGCGCGGAGGCGGCCACGCCCGCCCCGAGCAGCACGCGCAGGCGCGGGCGGCCGCCCCAGGCCATGGCCAAGGCTCCCAGCACCGCGCCCGTGCCCAAAGCCGACATGAGCAGGCCGAGGCCCTGCGCCCCCTCGTGCAGGACCTGGCGCGCCAGGAGGGGCACCATGACGTTGTTGTTGATGACGAGGAGGCTGATGAAGAAGAGCACGCTGAGGACCAGGCGCACCACGGGGGTGTCGCGGGCGTAGCGCAGTCCCTCCGCGACGTCTTCGGCCAGATGGCCCCTCGCTCCCGGATGGGGCAGGCCTTGGGCGGACACGGCGGCCAAAGCCAGGAGCACGGCCAAAAAGCTCAGGCCGTTGAGGGCGAAGGCCCAGGCCACGCCGAAGCGGGCGATGAGCAGGCCGGCCGCGGCCGGGCCGATCATGCGCGCGCTGTTGAAGACCGCGGAATTGAGCGCGATGGCGTTGGGCAGGTCCTCCTTGCCCGCCATCTCGACCACGAAGGCCTGGCGCACGGGCATGTCCACGGTGTTGGCGACGCCGTAGAGGGCGGCCAGCACGGCGACGTGCCAGTAGCTGGCCCGGCCGGACCAGCAGAGGGCGGCCAGCGCGAAGGCCTGCAGCATGAGCGCGGTCTGGGTGGCCATGATCATGCGGCGCTTGGGCACGCGGTCGGCCAAGGCGCCGGCGGGGATGGAGAAGAAGAGCATGGGCCCGAACTGCAGGGCGCTGATGACGCCCAGCTTGAAGGCTGAGCCGGTGAGCTCCAGGACGAACCAGGCCTGGGCCACGCTCTGCATCCAGGTGCCGACGAGGGAGACCAGCTGGCCGCCGAGGAAGAGTCGGAAGTCCCGGTGGTTGAGGGCGCGCAGTCCGTGGGGGTAGGGCATGGGGAGCGTGCCGGATATTTTATGTTATCCTCTCCGCATGAAGGAACTGCTCCTGCGCGGGGGGATCATCGCGGGCTCCTTGGTCCTGGTGCTCTACGGGCTCTACGACCTGACGCGCCGGCGCCTGCGCCGCCAGGCCGACGACTCTGGTCTGGCGCTGGCCTTCGAGCTGGTGGAGGGCGAGCCTTTGGACGCGGTCCTGGCTCGGGGACCCATGGCCCCGGCCGACGCGCGCCGGGTGCTGATGGACGTGTGCGCGGCCCTGACCAAGGCCCACCTGAAGCGCCGGGAGCAGGGGGCCGCGGAGGCGGCGACCGCGGCGGACCTGCAGGCGCTGGCGCTTCTGGCCTACGAGATGCTCACCGGCAAGCGGCCCGAGGAGACCGAGGAGGGCGAGGAGATCACGTCCGTGAAGGCCCTGCGGCCGGAGCTGCCCGCCAAGCTCGACGACTTCTTCGCCGCGGCCCTGAGCGGCGACGCCGCCCGCCGGCCAGCCGACGCCGCCGCCTTCTGCGCCGCCTTCGAAGCCTGCTGGTCCTGAAAAAACTTCGGAGGGTGAGGGATTCGAACCCCCGAGACGGTTTCCCGTCTAACGCTTTTCAAGAGCGCCGCCTTAAACCACTCGGCCAACCCTCCAGCGAATTGATTCTACATTTCCTGGGAGCTCCTTGTACCGTCCCCTAGGGCGCGCAACGGAACCCGTGGGTGTATTCGTCGTAGGCCGCGGCGCGGCACGAGGCCACGGACTCCCAATTGATCGGCCAATCCGCGCCATTGCAGCAGCCATACTTGGCTCGAAATTCACCCGAGGCCGCATCAGGCAAGTTTTCATTGCCCCAGACCCACGAGCCGCCCACGTCAGCGCAGCATTGGGCGCACTCCTTTTGGCCTTGCGAGGCCCCGGAAGGCCTCTGGCCTGGCTTGCGGACCGCGGCCTCAGCCGCCTTCTGCGCAGCCTCCTCCTTCCTGGCCGCCTCCTCCGCCAGTCTCTTAGCCTCGGCATCCCGGGCCGCAGCCTCTTGCGTGGTCCGCCTCGCCGCCTCTGCCGCCTTGGTCGCTTCCTCTGCCGCCTTCTTCGCCTCCCAATCCTTCATCGCCAATGCCTGCTGGTTGACGATCTGCTGCATGGACTCCACTTGTCGGACCAATCCATTCACGAGCCGCATCAGGAAAGCCAACCTGTTATCCTGGCCGATCTGAGGCCACAGCTTTTCAACATCATACTCGGCGCTGGCTCCATTCCGGCTGAAGATCTGCATCTTCGTGGTCTTGACGAACTCTTCCTTCGGCACCCAGATGTTCGCCAGCTCTATGATGTTGCCCAGTTGGGTGAAGTCATAGGCAGCCAGGGCCGGTATGCGCTTGAGCCTCGGTTGGTTCCACCCCACCAACACGACCTTGTTCGCCCCGACCTTCACTCCGGCCCGTTCTGTTCCTTCCAACTTCTTCAGGGCAGTCAACACGGGCGGAGCCGAAACGCCTTGCGCCACGATGTTGATCTCAGCGCCCGCGTCGTGGGCCTTCACCACGGCCCTCATGACCTCTTCAGTCATCTCTTTCTCGCTGACCGTCGCGAAGCCTTCATGCGTCCATGTGACAGCCGAGAGATCGTCAGAGCACGACTTGACGAGCTGGGAATCCTCCCGGGAGGCCATCCTGGTCCGGAAGAAAGCGCGCTGGATCCAGTCTCCGAATCTCTCCCAGGACGAAGGCTCGCCAATCAAAGCGAATACATCCGGTCCGCTCGCAGCGTCGCTGATGATGATGTCTACGGCCCGGTTCGTCTCGGCCACACCCTTGGAGTTCCAGGCGGCCACGAGTGCGTCCACCTTGCCGGACAGCACGCCGGTCTCAACGACGGTGCGCGCCACATGCACACGCCAGAACCCGAGCAGCGCCACGATGAGGCAGAGCCCCGTCAGGCCCATCGAGAAGTAGTATTTCATGGCATTGACTTACGCGAACAAGATTCTAGCACACCCCAGACCCCTGCAATCCCCAGCCATCCGCTTGGTGTCCAGCGGGGGTCCCTATCAGACATTCCCCGATACCTCAAGCGCCGCCAGAGGCGTATAATATCGCTGAGAGATGTCCCCCAGGAACACGGCATGACCGGGAGAAGACAGCCGAAGCGCGGCCGCGCGGGCGAGCGCACGGCTTTCGAGCTCAGGGAACGGACCAAGGAGCTCCGCTGCGTCTACGGGCTCTCCAAGATCCGCGACACGCCCGGCAGCTCGCTGGAGCGCATGCTCCAGGGCATCGTCGGGCTGCTGCCCCCGGCCTGGCAATATCCGGACCTGGCCCGCGCGCGCCTGATCCTGGAGGGGGCCGAATACCACACCCGCGGATTCCGCCGCACGCGGATCCGCCAGGCCGAGCGCGTCTTCGTCCACGGCCGCAAGGCCGGCTTCATCGAGGTCTGCTACCGCAGGACGCCGCCGCCCGGCCCAGCCGGGGTCTTCCTCAAGTCGGAGCGCCGGCTGCTGCGCGTCATCGCGGAGCGGCTCGGGAAGATGATCGAGCACAAGCGCGCCGCCGACGAGATGCGGGCCTCCCATGAGCGGCTCCGGGAGCTGCTGCGCGGCGTGGAGCGCGCCCGGGAAGACGAGCGCCGGCGCATCGCCCACGAGCTGCACGACGAGCTGGGCCACGCCCTCATGGCGCTCAAGATGGACGTGGGCTGCCTCAAAGACGAGTACTTGAAGAAGGCGGGGCTGATGGAGCGCGCGCAGTCGATGACGCAGTTCATCGACGTGACGCTGCGCAACCTCAAGAGGGTCGCCTCCGAGCTCAAGCCGGTCCTGCTCGACGACTTCGGGCTGCCGGCGGCGGTCTCCTCGCTGGCCAAGGACTTCGAGGGCCGGCACGGCGTCAGATGCCGGGTCAAGGTGTGGGGCCTGGGGCGAGAGCTCGATGCCGAGCTCTCCATCGTCCTCTACCGCATCGTCCAGGAGCTTCTGACCAATATCGCCCGCCACTCCGGGGCCCGCAACGCCAGCATCGAGCTCGGGCCGGTCGGGGCGCGGCTGGTCCTCAACGTCAAGGACGACGGGAGGGGCATCCGGCAGGAAGAGCTCTTCGCGGGCAAGACCCTGGGCCTGCTGGGCATACGGGAGCGGGTCCACGGCTGGAAGGGGACGCTGCAGATCAAGGGCGCGCCAGGACGGGGGACGGCCGTGAGGATCAGGCTCCCCTGGCCCCAGCGGAGGGCGCGGAGATGATCAGGATCCTCGTCGCGGACGACCACCCCATCGTGCCCAACGGCCTGCGGCAGATATTCCTGAAGGCTCCCGACATCGTCGTCGCCGGCGAGGCCACCACCGCGGAGGACGCGCTCAAGAAGCTGCGCCAGGGGAAGTACGACCTCCTCATCCTGGACATCTCGCTGCCCGTCATGGGCGGCCTGGAGGTCCTGCGGCGGGTCAAGGCGGAGAAGCTCGCCACCCCGGTCCTGATGCTGAGCATGTACCCCGAGGAGCACTACGCCGAGCGGACCCTGCGCATGGGCGCGTCGGGCTACCTCGGCAAGGAGAACATGCCCGACGAGGTCATCGGAGCGGTGCGCAAGGTCGTGCGGGGCGGCCGCTATGTCAGCTCCGCGGTGGCCGAGAGCATGTCCATGCCGGGCGCGACCGACCGGCGCAAGCCGCCGCACGAGGCCCTTTCGGCGCGGGAGTACCAGGTGATGTGCATGCTCGCCTCCGGCAAGACCGTGGGCGCCATAGCCCGGGCGCTGACCCTGAGCGTCAAGACCATCGACACCTACCGGGCGCACATCCTGCAGAAGCTGAACCTGCGCAACAACGTCGAGATCGCGCGCTACGCGCTCGAGAACCGGCTGGCGTTCTAGCCCCCGCCTTCCCCTCCGGCATCAGATGTTCTCCGATACCCAAAGCGCGGGACCGGTCCTATAATCATTAAGGAGGCGGGCGCTGCAGACGGCCCGCCAGCCCAAGACGGACGGAACGCATTCCCGAGGGGGTTTACCATGCCAGTCGCTACCGCAGTCAGCGCCAAGATGAGATCAACCGAAGGCAAAGGCTTCAACGCTTTCGCGATGGCCCAGGCCCAATTCGACAAGGTCGCCGACATCCTCAAGCTCGACCAGCCCGCGCGCGACTTCCTGCGCGTGCCCATGCGCGAATTCCATTTCAGCATCCCGGTGCGCATGGACGACGGCACGGTCAAGGTCTTCCGCGGCTTCCGCGTCCAGCACAACGACGCGCGCGGCCCGAACAAGGGCGGCATCCGCTTCCATCCCCAGGAGACCGTGGACACGGTCCGCGCCCTGGCCATGTGGATGACCTGGAAGTGCTCGGTCGTGGACATCCCGCTGGGCGGAGGCAAGGGCGGCGTCATCTGCGACCCGCACAACCTCAGCGAGCGCGAGCAGGAGCAGATCTGCCGGGGCTGGATCCGCAATATGGCGCGCAATGTGGGGCCGGTCCAGGACGTGCCGGCGCCGGATGTGATGACCTCGCCCAAGCACATGCTCTGGATGCTCGACGAGTACGAGACCATCCACGGGCATAAGGCGCCGGGGTTCATCACGGGCAAGCCCGTGGGCATGGGCGGGTCTTTGGGCCGCACCGAGGCCACCGGCTACGGCGTGGTCTTCACGGTCCGCGAGGCCCTCAAGGAGCTCAAGCTCAAGCCCGCCGACTGCGTGGCCGCGATGCAGGGCTTCGGGAACGTCTCCCAGTACGCCGTGCGCCTGTTCCAGCAGCTCGGCGGCAGGGTGGTGTGCGTCTCCTCGTGGGACCAGAAGGACCAGAGATCCTACACCTTCCGCAAGCTGACCGGCGTGGACCCGGACCAGCTGCTCGGCATCACCGACCGCTTCGGCGGCATCGACAAGGGCAGGGCCAAGGACCTGGGCTACGAGATCCTGCCGGGCGACGCCTGGATCGAGCAGGAGGCCGACGTCCTGTTCCCGTGCGCCCTGGAGAACCAGGTCACGGCCGCCAACGCCCCCCGCATCCACAAGCGCGTCAGGCTCGTCGCGGAAGGAGCCAACGGCCCGACCACGCCGGAGGCCGACCAAGTGCTCTCCCAGCGGGGCATCTTCGTGATCCCGGACTTCCTGGCCAACGCCGGGGGCGTCACCTGCTCCTACTTCGAGCAGGTCCAGTGCAACATGAACTACTTCTGGGAGAAAGACGAGGTCCTGGGCAAACTCGACGTCCAGATGACGTCGGCCTACCTCGCGGTCAGCGAGTGCGCGCGCAAACAGAAGCTCGCCATGCGCGACGCGGCCTATGTCATCGCGGTGCGCCGGGTCGTGGAGGCCTGCCGGCAGCGCGGCTGGTTCTGACGCGGGAGGCGGACATGGATGGCGCGGTGGCGTCCGGACGGGACATCCCTGCGTTCGACCGTCATTTCTTCGACGGGAAGGAGCGCTTCACCTGCATCGGCGAGGGCTCCCTCGGGGGCAAGGCGGCGGGGCTCCTGCGCAGCCACCGCGTCCTGTCCGAGCGCCTGCGCGCGCAGGACCATCCCGGCTTCGTGGTCGAGGTCCCGACGCTGACGGTGATCGCCACGGGGCTCTTCGACGCGTTCATGGAGCGCAACGGCCTCTGGGAGGCGGGGCTGGCCGGGGCGTCCGACGGCGTCATCGCCGAGGCGTTCCAGAAGGCCTCGCTGCCCGCCGAGCTCCTGGGAGACCTGCGCGCCCTCATCGAGAAGGTCCACCAGCCCCTGGCGGTCCGGTCGTCGAGCCTCCTGGAGGACGCGCTCTACCGGCCCTTCGCGGGAGTCTATGAGACGAAGATGATCCCCAACAACCAGCTCGAGCGGGACGCCCGCTTCCACAAGCTGGTCGAGGCCGTGAAATTCGTGTACGCTTCCATGTTCTTCGAGAGCGCCCGGACCTACATCCGCGCGGCGGGGCGCTCCAGCCGGGACGAGAAGATGGCCGTCATCATCCAGGAGGTCGTGGGGCGGCGCCGGGGCGAGCGCTTCTACCCCGATTTCTCCGGCGTGGCGCGCTCCTACAGCTACTACCGGAGCGGCAGCGCCAGGCCGGAGGACGGGGTCGTCAACCTGGCCCTGGGGCTGGGGAAGACCATCGTGGACGGGGGCCTGGTCTGGGCCTATTCCCCGGCCTACCCCGCGGCCGCGCCGCCTTACGCGTCGCCCTCGGCCATGCTCCGCGAGACCCAGGTCGATTTCTGGGCCGTGAACATGGGCAAGCCGCCGGCCCACGACCCCACGCGGGAGACGGAGTATCTCCTGCGCTGCGGCCTGGCCGACGCGGAGACGGACGGCGTCCTGGCGCCGCTCGCCTCGACCTACGACGCCCAGTCCGACCGGCTGCGCCCCGGCCTCAACGGCGCCGGCCCGCGGGCCGTGGATTTCGCGCCGATCCTGGTCTACGACTCCCTGCCCTTCAACGACCTGGTCCGCACGCTCATGCGCGTCTGCGAGGAGGCGGTGGGCGAGAAGGTGGAGATCGAGTTCGCAGTGACCCTGGGAGAGGACGGCGCCCCCGCGCGGCTCGGCTTCCTGCAGATGCGGCCGCTCGTGGTGGCCCACGGGTTCGTCGACGTGGCTCCCGAGGAGATGGCCGGACCCGGGATCCTCATCGCCTCGGACGCGGTCATGGGCAACGGCCTGCTGGAGGGCATCCGGGACGTGGTCTACGTCCGGCCGGAGTCCTTCGACGCGAGCCGGACCCGCGCCATCGGCGCGGAGGTCGCCCGCCTCAACGCCGCGCTCCTGGAGGCCCGCAAGCCCTACCTCCTCATCGGCTTCGGCCGCTGGGGCAGCTCGGATCCCTGGCTCGGCATCCCGGTGGAGTGGGGCAGCATCTGCGGGGCCGCGGCCATCGTCGAGGCCACCCTGCCGGACATGAACGTGGACCTCAGCCAGGGCTCGCATTTCTTCCACAACATATCGAGCTTCGGGGTGAGCTATTTCTGCGTGCGCCACGACCGGGATGCCGCAGTGGACTGGGCCTGGCTGGACCGCCAGGAGACGGTCGCGCAGTCCGAGTGCGTGCGGCAGGTCCGGCTCGCGGCGCCGCTCACCATCAAGGTGGACGGCCGCGCCGGCTGCGGGCTGATCCGCAAGGGGGCCGCATGACCAGCGGGCCGACCGGACCTATCGACGGCATCCTGCGCGCCCTGCAGGAGCGGGCCAAGGAGCTCCAGTGCCTCTATCACGTCAACGAGTGCCTCCGCGCCGCCGCTTCGTCGCGCGAGGAGGTCTTGCGGGGCATCCTGGCGGCCATCCCCGCAGGCTATCAGCATTCGGGCATCTGCAAGGTCCGCCTCATCGTGGGCGAGGACGTCTTCACGTCTCCCGGCTTCCAGGCCTCCCCGTGGGCCCAGCGGGCCGACATCGTGATGGACGGCGGGAAGGCGGGCTGCCTGGAGGTGTTCTACACGGAGGCCCGGCCGCCGGCGGGCGAAGGTCCGTTCCTCAAGGAGGAGCGCAAGCTCATCGATACCCTGGCCGACAACATCGCGCACTATCTCGCGGAGCAGCGCGGGCGCGCGGACGCCGGCGCCCGGCCGCCCGCCGCGGGGGGCTCCGCCGTCGGGAAGCCCGACTGGTGGGTCATCGTCAACTTCCTGCGCCTCACGGACCAGCCCATGGCCCTGCGCCTGGCCCGCAAGATGGTCAACCATCTCTGCTGGAGCGGCGTGGCTGAGGCGCACGGGCTGATGCAGCGCTTCTCCCCGAAGCGGGGAGGATTGTCCGAGCTGATGGAGGACAACCGGCCCCTGGCCAAGTCCACCCCGGCGGAGCTCGACGACTTCACCGAAGAGGTCTTCCGCATCGCGGACGCCCGCCTCTCGGCGGAAGAGATCGTGGGCATGATCCAGAAGTGGATCCGGGACGACAAGGTGACCTTCCTCCTGGACGCCCTGGAGAACCCGGCGAGCACCATCCCCGACCTCGCCGATTCGCTCCAGCGCTACCGGGCCATGGGGGTCGACGAGAAGACGCTGGCCCGCCCCATCCGGACGGCTCTGCGCGCGGCTCTGATGCGGCGCTTCTTCACGGAGGAGCTGGAGTCCGTGAACCGCGCCAAGGAATGCGCCTCGATCGAGGACTTCTGCGACGTGGTCCAGCGCGTCATCTCCCCTCCGGGCGGTCACGGCCGGCTGGGAGGCAAGAGCTCGGGGCTCTTCCTCGGAGCGCAGGTCATCCGGCGGTCCGTGGAGTACGCGGAAACGCTTTCCGGGATCAAGACCCCCGGGACGTGGTACCTGGCCTCCGACGCCCTGCTGAGCTTCATCCGCCACAACGAGCTGGAGGACGTCTACGACCGGAAATACCTGGAGATCGACCAGGTCCGGCGCGAGTATCCCCACATCGTGCAGCTCTTCAAGAACTCGCGATTCCCGGCCGAACTCCTCAAGGGCTTCAGCATGGCCCTGGACAGCCTGGAGGACCGGCCTCTGATCGTGCGCTCCTCGAGCCTGCTGGAAGACCGCATGGGCTCGGCCTTCTCCGGGAAGTACAAGAGCCTGTTCCTCGCCAACCAGGGGAGCAAGAAGGACCGCCTGGTCGCCCTGACCGACGCGGTGGCCGAGGTCTACGCCTCCATCTTCGGCCCCGACGCCATCTCGTACCGGGCCGAACGCAACCTCCTCGACATGCAGGAGGAGATGGGGATCATGATCCAGGAGGTGGTCGGCTCCCGCGTGGGGGACTACTTCCTGCCCAGCTACGCCGGCGTGGCCTTCAGCAACAACGAGTTCCGCTGGTCGCCGCGCATCAAGCGCGACGACGGGCTCGTGCGCCTGGTGCCGGGCCTGGGGACGCGGGCGGTCGACCGGGTGGGGGACGATTTCCCCGTGCTCCTGGCCCCCGGCCAGCCGGGGCTGCGGGTCAACGCCTCCGACGACGAGGTCCTCCGCTACGCCCCCCGGATGGTGGACCTCATCAACCTCAAGACCGGGACGTTCGACACCATCGAGCTCTCCCGGCTCCTGCGCGAATGCGGCTCCGCCGTCCCGGGGATCGAGGACATGGTCTCGATCGTCGACGGGGGGACGCTGCGGCGCCCCGTGGGCCTGGTGGATTTCGAGAAGAGCGACTGCGTCGTCACCTTCGACGGCCTCATCAGCCGGACCCCCTTCGTGCTGCGCGTGAACAGCCTGCTGCGGCTGCTCCGCCAGAAGCTGGGGACGCCGGTGGACATCGAGTTCGCCTCGGACGGCAAGGACCTCTACCTCCTGCAGTGCCGGCCCCAGAGCTACGGTCCGGACGCGGGGCCGGCGGATATCCCGGCGGACATACCCCGGGACCGCGTCCTGTTCACGGCGAACCGCTACGTCTCCAACGGCAGGACGCCGGAGATCACCCATGTGGTCTACGTGGACCCCGCGAAGTATTCGCGGCTGGAGGATTACGACGACCTCAAGGAGGTCGGGCGCATCGTGGGGCGCCTCAACGTGCTCCTGCCCAAGCGCCGCTTCATCCTCATGGGTCCCGGCCGCTGGGGCAGCCGGGGAGACATCAAGCTGGGCGTCGGCGTCACCTACTCGGACATCAGCAACACCGCGGCGCTCATCGAGGTCGCCCGCCGCGAAGGGGGCTACCAGCCGGACCTGTCCTTCGGCACGCACTTCTTCCAGGACCTCGTGGAGGCCAACATCCGCTACCTGCCGCTGTATCCGGACGACGACGCCGCGGTCTTCAACGAAGCGTTCCTGACCGGCGCGGCCAGCGTCCTCGCCGAGTTCCTGCCGGACCGCAAGGATTTCTCCGAGACGGTCCGGGTCATCGACATCCCGGCCTCAGTGGGCGGGAAGATCCTGCGTCTGCTGATGAACGGGGACCGGGATGAGGCCGTCGCCTTCTTCTCCGACCCCGGAGCGGCCCTCCCCGGCTCCTCGGGCGAACCTCCTTCCGCCACGAGATGGCTGTAGCCTGAAGCGCTCCTCGCCCCTTCGGCCGGGTGTGGCCGCCAGAGACCCCCTCTTGGCGGCCACGCCGGCCTCCCGGGCTGATCCACGAAAAGGGACGTGCGAATCTTATAAGATTACGTATTCCAATGAGGAACAAACTCGCGGATCATGCGGCGTCGGGATTGCTTTTCGTCATCATCCCGTGCTTCCTGTACTGGCTGCTGAAGCCTTTCCCGCATGATGCTTTCACACTGCTTGGCGTGATTCTAATAGTCCCTTCGTATATCGCGATCGCTGTCGCCAGGATCCAGCTGGGAGCCTCCTTTTCGGTCTCGGCAAAGGAGCACCAGCTTGTGACCACCGGGCTTTACTCGAAGATCCGGCACCCGGTCTATGTGTCCGGTCTGTTCCTTGGCATCGGGCTGGCTCTTTGCCTGCACGACCGCCTGCATGACCCGCACGTCCTTGTATTTTTTGTTTTCGCTATAGCGAGGATAGCGTGGCTGTTCCTGGGCATCCGCGGGGAAGAACTCGCGCTGGAAGAGAAGTTCGGAGACGAATACCGCGATTACAGGATGCGCACGTGGTTCTGACCTGAGAGATCCGGTCTCAGCGGAAAGCGGAAGAGGGCGGCTCGTCGCCTTTGCCGCCGCGGCGGAACAGGTCGCCGTCGCGCTTCATCCCCCGGAATCTATATCCGCTCAGGCTCCAGCGCGGCCCTAGGGCGTCGCGGTTGACGCCCCACATGAACCAGGCGTCAGCCTTCACGAACTGCTCCGGGGTGGTCATCTCCACTCCGCCGGGGCCGAAGCAGTTGACGGGCAAGGTGCACTGCCACTTGGTGAAGACCGCCAGCTTGTCGTCGCTGAGCACGGCGAGGAACGGCGCGAGCTTGGCGTCCCTCGCGGCATCGCCCTTCTTCTGCTCCCTCTTCGCCGCCTTGGCCAGCACCTCGCAGGCCTTGACCTTCACCTCGCCGAGCGGTATCTCCTTCTCCCCGCACAGGATCGGCGTCTCGGCCGGGATGCCGGCGGCCAAGGCGTCGTCCACGCTCTTATTGCAGTCCCGCACATCGACCCGCATGACCTCGCCGGCCCTGTTGTAGGCGCTGGGGTCCTTGCGTATATCCTCACGCCAGCTCAGGCATTTCTTGGCGGCCGTGGCCACGGCGTCGATGTTCGGATAGCGGCAGACCTGGTTGCGCACGGTCGCCAGGGGCGCGACCACGACGCCTTTCTTCTCGCGGCTGCCGGGGAATTCGCCGTAGAAGCCCCGTAGATGGACGTTGCTCTCGTCGGTGAGCCCGGAAGCGGTCGCCGCCTCGAGCGCGGCCAGGCAGTCCTTGCCGGCCTCCAGCATCTGATCCGAGCTGCTGGAGTGGTTGAAGATGGTGGTCGCGCTGTCGCCGAGCTGCGTCTCCCAGGCTTGGTGTTTCTTGGCGTATGCCCCCGTGCCGAGCAGCAGGCACGCTCCCGCGACCACGCAGAACCGGATCATTCCGCTTCGCATATCTTCCCCCCCGACGGTCTTTGGATGCTCCTGCTTCGGCTGTCTGGATGCCCGATTCTACTTTATGGACCGCCGTGAATCAATGCTACAATCGGCCCATGAAGACCACTGCGGCAACGATATCCCTTCTTGCGGCATTGTCGCTTCTCCCGGCCTTGCGCGCCGCCGAGGTCCCGGATGGCAGCGAGCAGCACCGCAAGGACATCCGGGTAACCTTTGAAAAATCCCTCAAAGCGGCGGAGCAGGGCGACGCAGCCGCGCAAGAGAAAGTCGGCGAGATGTATTTCCAGGGCGAAGGCGTCATCGCGGATGCAGCGGAAGCGGTCAAATGGCTGCGCAAGGCCGCGGGGAAGCGCAATGCCGAGGCCCAATTCCAGCTCGGCACGATTTTCGCTCAAGGCGAGGCCGTGGTGCAGGATTCCACGGAGGCCGCCAAATGGTACCGCCTGGCCGCGGAAGCGGGTCATGCCAAGGCGCAGCACAACCTCGCCTTCATGTACGAACGCGGCCTGGGCGTGGCGCAGGACTCCGCGCAAACCGCAGCCTGGCTGCGCAAAGCCGCCGATCAGGGCCTGGCTGGAGCCCAAAGGGACCTGGGCGAAAAGTACCGGGTCGGCAAGGGCGTGACAAAAGACCAGCAGGAAGCTCTCCAGTGGTACCTCAAGGCGGCGATGCAGGGAGATGCCGACTCCCAATTCGAGCTCGGCGTCGCGTATGAATATGGGGATGGCCTTCTCAAGGATCCAAGGGCGGCCATCTCCCGGTATCGCAAGGCCGCTGAGCAGGGGCACGCCAAGGCCCAGGTCAACCTCGGGCTGATGTATTATAAGGGCGACGGAACGGCCCAGGACCTGCCGGAAGCCATCAAATGGTTCCGCAAAGCCGCAGAGAGCGGCGAGGTCCAGGGCGCGCACAACTTGGGCTATATCTACTACCAAGGCGAAGGCGTGCCGAAAGACCTGGACGCGGCCTTCAAATGGTACTACCAGGCGGCGCAACTGGGGGATGTCGAAGCCCAGTACAATATCGCCGCGTGGTACTTCCATGGCCGGGGAGTGGCGAAGAACATGTCGGAAGCCTATATCTGGTCGAGCATCGCCGCTTCCCAGGGCCTGGCCCCGGCCGCCAGCCTGCGCGATGACGCGGAAAAAGAGCTCTCCGGCGCCGAGGGGGGCGCGGCCTTGCGCGCTATGAGGGCCCGCCAGGCCGAGATTGCGGAACGTCTCAAAGGCGGAGGAAGTCAGCGCCGCTGAGGCGCCGAAGGAGACCCTTGCCATGTTGAAACTGTTCTGTCTCCTCTTGCCGGCGCTGGCTTATCCGAACACATCCGGGCCGCTGGAAGTCGGAGCCTTGCCCTCCTTCGCGCTGTCCCAAGGGCCTGCCGATGTCCAAGTGCTGGCCGAGGAGCTGGAATTCGACTGCCGCTTCGCCGTCTGCACGGTCCGCGCGGTCTACGAGGTCGAAGCCGCCCGGGAGATGGAGTTGCGGTTCAAGTTCTTCCTGCCTACCAAGCGCCACATCAACGCCAAGGTGGGCGACAAGGAGATTCCATCCATAGAATCCAAGCCGGCGCCGGACGAGGAGCGTCGCAAGTGGAATTTCCGCTCCTGGCAGTCCGATGACAAATTGCGCGTCCCGAGCTTTGCAGCCAAGCTCCTGACGGATGAGGAGTTCCGCAAGAAATCTCCATCCGAGTATCAGCGGCTGAGCGCGCAGTACCGCACATTGGAGCTCTACGAGGCCGATTTCCAGGGGCTCCTGCCGGCAGGGCGCAGCAAGCTGGCGGTCGACTATCAGCAGCCCCTGTACGCGCATCTGGGGATCGGCAGGTCATCCGGCTACTATGGCTTCGACTATTACCTGAAGCCGCTGAAGGAGTGGAAGCGTCCGGAAAGCTTCACCCTGAACATCCATATCCTCTGGGACCTGCCGCCCGGAGCCGGCAAAAGGAGCATCGATTGCAGCTACCCTGAGCCGGCTGACGGCACGAAGCTGTCCGCCCCCCGCGAGACCCGGCGCGTGACAGGCGCGGGAGAGGTCCGGCGTCAGGAGTACGAGGCCCGGTTCCAGGGAGCCTTCCCGGATCAACTCAACTGCTCGAGCGATGTCGAGCCTGAGCTCAAGCGCGTCTACCACCGCGACACCGCCGCCTGGGAGCGGGCTTTCCGCCGCGAGCAGGACGCCGACTAGTCGATGCCATATCAGGATTAAACCCATGCGAAACAAGACCATGCCGCTCTGCCTGCTCTCGCTGTGGCTGGCCCCGCCGGCCTGGTGCGCCGCGGACTCCCTGCCGCTCGCCGCGCACACCCTGTCGCTGAGCCTGCAGGAAGCCGCCCACGGCGCCCTGCTGCTCGTGTTCAAAGACCTTGAGTCCCGCGACTGCTCTCACCTGCAGGTCCAGGGGTCCACCGCTCCGGGACGGCTGGACCTGAGGGTCCTGGCCGAACCTCCCAAGTTCGCTTGCATGATGAAGGAGCCCTTGCCGGCCTCAGGCGCCTTCAAGCTCCCTCCCGAGCCTGGCTCCTGGCGCCTGAGCGTCACCAGTGCCTTGGGGACCGACCAATTCGCGCTGTCTTATTCCTCCGCGGCCGCATCCTTCAAGCCCGAGGGCGCGGCGCGCATAGCCAAGGCGGATGAGACGGGAGAGTTCCTGCGCATCCCCTCCCACAGCCTCTGGGTCGAGCTCACATACGGAGGCCGGACCGGACGCCAGAAACTGCAGGCGAAAGGGCAGGCCTTTCTTGAGGAGCTGCGGCGCCTCGGCGCGCGGGAGATCGCCCCGCCTGCCGGCCGCTACCTGATCAACCAGCGCGTGTGGCTGGCCTTGGCCCCGGGCCGACGGCCCAATCCGAGCGAGCCGGTGGAACGCCGGTACTTCGTGTATGAGGGAGATTTCGCCGCGGTCCAGAAGCTCTTCGAGCGCTTCCGCAAGCATGACCGCTCGCACAGCTCCGGGGAGGACTACCTGTCGCTCTTCATCGGCGGCTGGGATGGCGAGAGGCTGAATTCCACGCCGTATTGACTGCCCTGCCCTCAAGAATTTTGTAATCTCCAATGATCATGTCACCCATGACGAAGCCCCACGGTCCCGCCTACAACATCATTCTAGGTCTGTGCATGATTGGCGGCGGGTTTTGGGCGCGCTGGCTGCTGACGGACATGGAGCAGAACGGCGGCCGCCGCCGCATCCCCATACTGGTCACCTGGTCGTACCGCCTGCTCGGCAAGAACGGCCCGGTGATCCTCATGTCCGTTTTGGGGGGCCTCATCCTCTACTGGGGGATCCGGGACCTGGTGAAGAAGAACCAGGCGCCGGTGACGCTGTCGTCTACTCAGCGGTAGCAGGCTTCGACATGTTCATGCCGGATACAGCAGCTTGAGCCGCTTGACCGCGTCGCGGTCGTTGATGGCGACCGCTCGCTGCTGCATGAGGCCCTCGCCCGGCGCCTTGAACATGAAGGACCCCGTGCCGAACCAGCCCGCGCGGAGCTTGAAATCCGGGTAGGCCGAGAGGACGAAGACGCGCTGGGCGCTCTCGTCGGCAAGGAGCGTCTTGAGCTCCTCTTCCAGGCCCGACAGGGTGAGGGCGGGGTTGTCGTAGATCGCGCGGACGATCTCGAGCGGGCTCTTGCCGTCATAAGAGTAGCGCCGGACGATCGTGGTCAGGCCGTCGCCGCCGAAGCTCTGGATGGGGACCGCGAAGACATAGCTCCGGGTGCAGACCAGGCTGACCGTCGAGACGTTCGCCAGGCCTTGCTGGACCGTGGCCTTCGGGACGAGGACCGCGTCAGTTCGTTCCATGACTCCCTCCTTTTCTAATTAGGCGATATGAACTTGGCGTAGTAGAGGTCGAAGCCGCCTTTGCCGCCCGGCCGGTTCGAAGAGAATATCAAGAGGTCCTTATCCGTCACCGAGGGCCGGAACTCATCCTGAGGCGAGTTCACCCTGGGGCCCAAGTTGAGCGGCTTATCCCAGCCGTTCTTGCCGTAGTGCGAGAACCATAGGTCGAAGCCGCCCTGGCCGCCGGACCGATTCGAGGCGAACACCATGTTGAGGCCATCTCGCCAGAAGATATACGGCGCCGTGTCGTCGCCGTCGCCGGCCACCTCCGGGACCATGCGGATCTCGGCGCCGGGACCGCCGAAGGGCTGGGGCTTGGCCGGGTCCTTCCAGCAGATCTCGTATATCTTGTAGCCGTGCCCGCCCCGATCCGAGGCGAAGTACGCGGCGGGATGGTCCTCGCCCGCATAGGTCCAATAGGAATCATTGCCGGATGAGTTGAGAGTCGTTATGGGCGAGGGCACGCCGCCGGGAGGCTGGGCCCGGTAGAGGTCGAGTCCGCCCTTGCCGCCCGGGCGGTCGCTGGCGAACACAAGGGTACAACCCTTCTCTTCGAGCAGGTCCGCGCCCGCATAGCCCTTCGGCCGCCACGGGTCCGCCGGGGCGTCGCCGCAGTATACGACGGGGCCGAATTCGTTGCCCGGAGAATTGGCGCTGGTCATGGGCTTGGCTTCGCCATCCCATGTTTTATTCCTATCCTCGGGAAAGATCGTATCCGTCATGCCCAGATGGTAACCATTGACGTGGCTGACCTGGATGTCGGCCCGCCAGATATCGAATTGCGCGCCCTGGCTGCCCCGGTTGGTGGACCAGAACAACGGCCCGCCGGGGCCGTTGCGGCGCTCCCAGCCGATGGGCGCAGAGGCGTTGTAGTCGTCCCACTGCGTGTTGAGCGCCGAGAAGTTCTGCGGCTGCTCAGGGATGTTGAAATCGAGCTTGAGAACCCTTCTGGAATTGAAGCAGCCTGCCAAAGCCAGGACAAGGATTCCGAACACGCATGTTGTCAAACGGCTGTTCATGAAGGCCTCCGCTGCGATCTCACTTGCCCTTCCCCGGCGCCGCGGACGGCTTCAGCGCGGCGATGGGGAAGGCCTGGTTAAGAGCGTCGAACATCCCGCGGTAGTCTTCGGAGAGGAGCCGGCGCTGCTCGGCGAAATGCCGACGCGCCTCGTCCTGCGCCTCCCTGGCCTCGACCGCGGTCAGAGGCCGCGGCTGGCACAAGGGCGGGATCCCGGCGGGATGCGGCCCGTAGTCGCAGGCCCGGGCCTCTCCGGCGGCGAGCGCATGGGCGGCCTTGCGCTCGAGCTCCGCGATGGCCGCCAGGCCCCGGTCGCGCAGCGCCTGCGCCGAGGCCGCGTAAAGACGGAAGTCTTCGAGCGGCGGCTCCTGGGCGGAGCGGCTGAGCTCGGTCTCGAAGATCCTGTAGGAGATGACCGAGCCCAGGCGGACGACGGCCGCGGGCACCTTCCACCTTTCCGTGTATGAGCGCAGGTCCAGGACGAAGCCCTCGCCCACCACGTTGCGGCCGCCGAGGGAGAGGTAGAACTCGACCCCCCAGCCCGCCTTGGGCGGGACCCAGCGGGACTGGACGCCGAAGCCGAAGGTCTTGGGGAAGGAGTCCCCGTAGCAGAGCGTGTAGAGCGCGATGGCGTGCTGGTCCCGGGCATCGCCCGCAGCTTCGGTGATTTGGCAGTCGTCCCGCGCCCCTTGGCCCGCGCACCAGCTGGCCTTATAGAAGGCCCCGCTGCGCGCGTAGGGATGATGGCGCCAGCCCGCCGCGGCGAACCCGCGCACGGCCGCGTCAACGCGCCTGAGCAGAGCCGCATGCGCGGGGTCGGCGAAGGATAGGGCGTCGAGAGGGGAGGTCATGTCCATAGGGCCGGCCGCAGCCAAGCCCGCCAGCAAGGCCGCCAGCCAGACTGCTGTCGTCACCGGGTGCCTAGATCGGCCAGGCCGCCCATCCATTGCTCGAACACCGAGTCGGTCGTGATCCAGTCGCCCGTGTCGATCAATTTGATCGAAGACTTATCATCCTGTCGCGGAACGAGGTAGATTATGCGGCACATCTTCCTCCGCACAAAATATGTCTTGGTCCTCCGGCCCGCGATGTCAGCCCGAAGCAAGGTGCGGCGGCACAGGGCCCCGTGGATCTCGACCCGGTCCCGGAACAAGACGATCTTTTTCTGCAGTGCCCCCAGCACCAGGTAGAGACCCGGCATAGCGACCAAAAGGGCGACGACCATCCCGGGTTCACGGTCGATATAGCGCAGATACAGCATCCGGCCCACCCCGCCAGCGGCCGGGATCAAAAAAAGCCCTCCCAGGCACATCACGAGGATTCTCCAAGCCAGGTTAGCCCGATAGGTGCGAGGGTGGTCCGGCTTGCTTTGGCCGACCTCGTCAGCAGAGTTCACGATTCCCCCCAAGATCACGAGATACCCGCCAGGCCCGTAGAAGGCCGGCAAGGGCTCATCGTACCAATTTGAGCCGGACTCATCCTCCCAGTCTTGTCAGCTCCCCGAGATAGGCCTGGAGCTTATCGTAATCCGAAGGCTGGGAATCGAAACGGAGCAGCACGGATTCTCCATCGAAAACCAATTCCTGGACGCCGCAACCTGCGCCGCGAGCGAACATCCCGAGCTCATCCTCGGAGAATATCCCGCGCACATCGCTTCCGGCCGGGCCGACCGCGACATCGATACCGAAGCTATTCAGTCCCGGCGGCAGCTTCAGCATCTCCAGCCCCGGCTTCAGGGACTCCACGCTCTGCGCGACCCTTTGCAGCACGCGCAGGATCGGATTATTTTCTCGGAGTGTGATGCCGACGTTTTTCGCGGAATCCCGTCGGAATGGCAAGAGGCATTGCATGCAGAAAGGTCTGGGGGAGCGGCTATGCCGCCCGGATCCGGCTGCGCAAAATGATACAGGCCATCTGGCAGTGAAGAAGAATACGGCTTTGCCGTTTATGATGGCCTGGAACGGACTCATGCATGCCGATGGCCTGGGAGTATTGCCATTCTCCCCATCCGGCTGCATCTTGAGAACAGGGATCGCCCCTGCATCGCAGGCCGCGAAACCGTTGTCTCGCAGGAAAGCCTTCCTGCCGCCTATTTTCGCCGCTCCCCGGATGATCGCGACAAGAATGCCAAAAAACAGCAGCAGGAAGATCAAAAGCATGCCGCTGAGAATGACCATCCCCATAATTCTGTCGCTATATTACCAAATGCTCCGGAGTGACCCCTGGTTCTCGCCTAGGCGGCCCGGCCATTGACAGCGAGAGGTTCTTCTGGTAGTTTTGACAACAGCAAGACGATGAGGAGGGAATGCATGAGAGCTTTCGCCGCGTCCAGGAAGTGAAGATGCTGGCCTGCGCCGTCTTGATCGTGTCCTGCGCCGCCGCGAGCGCGGCTCCTGCCGAGCCCCGGGCCGACTCCTTCTACCAGGCCATACTCAAGAAGAAGGGCCTGGAGGAGAAGCGGGACCTCGGCCGGCGTCTGGGACGCCTGCGGACACCCGAGGCCAAGGAGCTGCTCCTCAAGCTGCTCGGCGAGCGGTCCTATTGGGACCAGTTGGCGGCGGTGGACGGGCTCCTGCTCTTCGAGGACGGTCCCGTCTACGCCAGGCTGGTCCAGGAGCTGCTGCGCAACCACATGGTCGAAGACCAGGTCTCCCAGGGCCTGCGCCGGCACGGGGCCGCCGCCTTCCCGGCCCTGGCCGAGGCGTACCGCTCGCCCATCGACAAGGACGGGCGGGCCAAGGTCCTGGCGGCCATGGCCGGCGCGCGGGCGCCCGCGGGCGAAAAGTTCCTCAAGGAGATCGTGGCCGACGCCGAGTCCGAAGACCGGGGCCAGGCCATGCGGCTGATCATCCTGGACTATCCGGCCAACGACTCTTTCATAAGGAAGCTGAGCGCGGACCCGGCTCTGCGCCCCCAGGTCCTCGACTACATCTGCAAGAACGGCTCCGCCGGCGACCTGCCCCGGTTCACCGACATCCTCGCCCGCAGCCGGGACGCGGTCGAGCTCGTCATCGCCTACCGCGCGGTGCGCCGATGGGGAGACAGCCCTCTCCAGAAGGATGTCTACCGAAGCTCTTTGCGGGCCGGCGACGAGTCTTTGGTCCGCGGCGGGCTGCGCGTATTCAAAGAGGTCCGCTCCGATGAGCTCCGGGGCGAATTGTCCCGCGTCGTCCGACAGGCCTCGTCCCAGGACACCCGGATGCTGGCCGGAGAGCGGCTGGCCGACTACTCCGAATCGGACGTGGTGCCTTACCTGGTCCCCTTGCTGCAGGAGGAATACTCCGTGACCCAGCCGAGCCTGTCGCGCGCCATCGCCGGAGTCCTTTCCGCCGGCATCTCGGACGCGCTGGACAGCTACAACGAGCATTTCAACCGGAAGGTCTTCGACGGCCAACGAGAGAGTATCCTCGGCGGCTTGCGCCGCATCGCCAGGACCGACAATGGGACGTCATACGACCGGTGGCTGGATTGGGCCGTCGCCGACGGCTACACGGTCAAGGGCCGGAATCTGATCCAAGACCTGTTCTCGGGGTATCCGGAGAAGCGCGGCCGCGCCGTGGTCAGCGCGGTCAAGCTGCTGGGCTACCGGGATCTCGACGAGTTCTCCCGGAAGAACGGCTCCGCCTCCGGCTCCGAGCTCTCCCTGCGCCTGGCCCGCATGCTGACGGACAAGGGCTATCCCAAAGACGAGAAGTTCTAGAGTGTGAGCTCCGGCCGGACTTAAGGGGCTACTGGTCCGAGGAGGTCCCCGGCGGCGCGCTCAGGCGCAGCTTCTTCTTCTGGCCGGCTTCCTTGCAGGAATCCATGCAGAGCTGGCTCAGCTTGTCGCAGTTGAAGTCCATGCCGCAGCGCGAACGCTCCTCGATGCACTTACCGCGGCAGTCCAGGACCTTGTCCATGTCCTGACGGCCCACAGGCCCGTATTCCACGCAGCCTTGCAGGGCCAGCATGCCGGCTGCAGAGAGTCCGAGAAGAATGAGGCGGATGCCCATGTTCAAGGCTTGCGCTGCACGCAGAAATCCTCGTCGCGCGAGTCTTTCCGGTCGCCTTTGGCTCCCAGGCTGCAGAGCTTGAAGCCGCGGCCGTCAGGAGCGGCTTCATACTCGAACGGCTTGCCGGTGACCGGGTCGGCCAGGTGAGCCGCGGCCAGCCAGCGCGGGCTCAGCGCATCCAGGGAATTCGGGTACCGGCCGGAACCGGCGCGGTACTGCTCGGCCGCCGACATAAGCAGAGCCAGCCGCGCCCAGGCCTTGGCCTCCCGCTCCCTGACCCACAGGCTGGAGAGCTGCCTCGGGATGAGGACTCGGGCGAAGATATCCGCCCACGCGGTCTCTTGGAACCGGTCGTCCGCGCGTGCCGAGTCCTCCCGCGCCATATGGGTCACGTACTGCGCCCATCTCAGGCAGCTGGCATCGAAGGCCCCGCTCCAGACCGCCAGCCGGTCGAGCCAAGCGACGACGCGCGCGCCCGACTGGGAAGAGGGCATGGGTTCGAACAGGTCGAACTGGGTATTCCCGCGGGCCAACTGCGGCTCGCAGGCGTTCCGGATGTCGAAGACCAAAGCCACCTCCGTCTGCATGCCTTCCTGTACCAGGCGGTTGTCCTGGAGGGATGCCAGCCTCCCGGAGATGTTCCGGGGAACGCTCAGGACAGGATGATTGAGCATGACCGTCATGGAGGCCTGCGCGCCGCCTCGGCGCAGCGCCACCGCGACCATCTTGGCGAGCAGGGTGCGGTCCTGCGCCACGAGGTCGGCCATGGAGAATAATTTATCCATCCGTTCCCAAGCCTGGGACATGCGGCCTTGCTCCGCCAAGTCCAGGGCGCTCAGTCTGATGACGCTTCCCATGCTGATCAACGGGACGCTCTTGGGCCAGGAGGCATGCACCGGGTCGCGGGCCGTCGCGAGATAATCGATCTTGGCGAAACGGTGATGCCTGGCCAGGATGGGCAGGATATCGCGGGAGATCACGGCCTCATAATGGGCCGCGACCTCATGCGCATCCTTGCGTATGCCGGCATCCCAGCGCTTCACGCCGGAGGCTCCCGGCCGCGGCTTGCTGTTGAGGAACTTGGGGTCGAACTTGGCCAGGGCCCGGGTCAAGTCCGGATAGGCATAGTCCTCATCCGGATAGGATTCCTGGAACTGCGCCACGCTCAAGGGCAGGCCCTGGGCCTTGAGGCCGTCTTTGAAGGAGTCGAACCTCGCGTGCTGGACGCGGTGCGCGCCCCACATGATGAGCCGCACGCCCAGAGCCAGGGCCAGCAGCTGCAGGGCCGCCGTCGCGAGCCCGCGCGGGGTGAAACCCCGCACGAAGCTCCGGATGAAATAGCCCAAGGAGACGGCCACGGCGATGGCCAGCGTCGTCCAGCCGGTGGCCGCGGCGGAGAGCCCGGGCGACAGCATGAGCACGGTCATCACGGCCAGCCCCGTCAAGACGAGCCAGGCCGCTGCGAAGAGGAGCGTCACGAGGCCTCCCACAGCGCGTCCGGCGAGAAGCCCCTTCAATTTGGTCCACATGCGCGAGATTCTACTTCTTTCCCCTTATGGATTTCAGGAGCAGGCCGATGCGGGGCCGGGGTCAGCGTTTGGCGGCGCCGAAGTCGGTCCAGGTCCAGGGGCGCCAGTCGCTGGCTTTGGCCTGGGCGGGAGACGTCTTCGCCAGCGTGATATCGTATGCGGCGCGTTTCTTGGGGTCGGAGAGCGCGGCATAGGCCTCCTGGATGTTCTGGAAGTCCTTGGTCATCTTCTTGATGACCGCCGCACCCTCGTTGCTGTGCTTGTCCGGGTGATATAACATGACGGCCTTGCGATAGGCCGCCTTGATCTCATCCGCCGACATATCCTTGGCGGCCCCGATCCTTTCGTAGAAATTCCTCGCATCGGGCCTGGGCTGGAGCGCCGGCGGCGCGGGAGGCGCCTGCGGCTTCACGGTAGCGCCGCGGTCGTTCGACTTCGCCCCGATCCATTCGCGGAAATCCTGCCGCTCGGCTTTCGGCTTGGGCGGCTCCTCCTTTGGCTTGGCGGAATCCTTGCGGTCGCCCGGCTTCGCCCCGGCCTTCTCTTGGGGATCGCTCCCCTCGGGTTTTGGCGGGGGCGGCTCCTTCGGCTTGGCGGAATCCCCTTGGTCGCTCGGCTTCGCCGCGGCTGCCTGCTTGTATGCGTGAAGCACCCACTCGTCGGGCATCCTCCGCTGGCTGCCTGGCAGGGAAGCTCCCGCCGCGACCTCGTCGGAGGATCTCGTGCGGCGCAGGAAGTCGCCCGCGATGCTCTGGGCATGCCCCATGGTCGCCTGGGAGGCCAGGTGCCTGACGATGCTCGCCTTCTCTTGCACGCTAGGGCCGTAGACCCCGAAGCGTTCGAGCTCGGCGGCTGCCGCGCCGAGCTCCGCCCCCTCGATCTGCCCGTAGGCGACCCCAAGGGCGACCTGCTGGGCGCGCGCTTGCACGGCCTTGGTCACCTCCGGGATGGCCGCCTGGTAGGCGTTCTCCAGCTCCTTCGACAATGCCGCGAGCTCATCCGAGCCTTCCCCGGGCTGGCGCAGGGCGACGGTCAAGCGAGCCTCGAAACCCGCGGGCAGCTGCGCGCCCAGCGCGCCCATGGCGCGCAGGTCCAGGTCCGACTCCGGGGAGTACACGCTGACGGCCCGGAAGGACGGGATCTGCGAGACCAGGCTTGCGCCGGTCGGCGTGCTCATGAAGCGTTGTACGCCGGTCAGCAAGGACGAAGACGCCGGGGCGAAGGGCGGGGCCCAATTCGTGCGGCCCCCCGCCGCCGAACCCCTCATCTGGGCGACCGCCTGTCCCCCGGCGGCGATGAAGAACGCCGCTGAGAGAAGGATGCCCAGAGCCCGCCCCGGATTTCCCGGCCTCATATCGCTTTTCTTGGTTGTTTGGGAGGGACACCGACCCGCACTTGAAGTGTAATAGCGGTCCTTGATTCTGTCAAGGAGTCGACGCCTCAACTTCACCCACATTTCTCCGTTGCCGTTGCAGGAGGTTCCGGCGCACAGCACCGGAACCCGCCCGCCGCAGGTGCCCAAGAGGGGCTGATCATTAGCCTGTATGATTTCGCGCCGACGAGGAAAGGGCGGCACCGGGGCTGGCGCGGCGAACGCCGCGCCAGCCGCGAGAAGCATGCCTGGGCATGCGGGATTCCCTACACTTTCTGAAAATTTCTGCTGGATTTTATGACGCAATTCACATCGCGCGCGCGATGCGAATTATGATTATTAATTCAGCAGAATTTTTGCAAAAACGAAGGCTCGCGATGAACCCCCAACATCTCACAAGAAGTGGGTGAGGTCGTGGTCGGCGCTGCATGGTCAGGCGAGAACGGCCGCCGGAATCGTTTTCCGGCGGCCGCGCCGCCCGACGAATAGGGCTATTTTATAGCCTTGAGCACAGCGGTCAAGGCCTCGTATTCCCGGATCACGTAGCCTTTCCAGAGCCCGCCGTCCTGGAGGGCCTTTTTGACCGCCGACGCGCAGTCCGCCCCTGACGTCTGGGCCTTGAGCGCGCTCCAAGCCAGGTTGAGGGCCTCCTCGATGTCGGATCCCAATGCCGACCGGGCCTTGGCCAAAGCGAGGAGGGCCAGCGCCTGCTCTGCGGCCTTGACCGCGTCCGCGCCGGGCTCGTGGAACGCCCCCTGCGCGTCCTGGAGCGCGATGAGCTTGCGGGCCAAAGACGCGGACGGCGCCGCCAACAGTTCCCGCGCCAGCTTGTCCACCATGGCGGGCGCCTGAGTCCGGGCCGGCACGGGCGGGGTGGCGGGCCCGGGCATGAAGATGGGCTGGCCCGCGTCCGGGCGTCTCTGCCTCATCGTCTTATACATCCGGCCCGACGCCTCTGAAGCGCCAGCCGGGGCGGCCATGTTCTGATACATCCCGGAGGATCCGCCGGCGCCTCTCACCGCCGAGACCGCCGCGCCGCCGAAGAATCCCTCGTGCACCGTGCCCTCGGGTATCGGCGCCTCCACCGGCACGACCATGGGCTTCTGGCCCTTGGCCACGGTGGGGGTCTCATCGACGGCCACGAAGGAGGTGAAGCGCGAGACCAGCTTGTGCTTGAGCGCGAGCTCCGTGATCTGGTTCTCGACCGTCTCGTTCTTCCCCTGGTAGCACTGCCGCTCGAGCTCGGTTATGCGGGACCGGGCCCAGAGCGGGCCCATGGGCTCATGCTTGGGCGCCTGGTCCGGCAGATCCACCTCCACCGGCATGCTCCAGGCCTTGCCGTTGAGCTTGCCCTGGAGGGTGATCGTCGCCTTACCGGGCGTCTCGTAGCGCCCGTGGATGAACACGGGCTGTCCCGCGAAGAGGTCCGGGACGTACAGCGGGGAAGGGTCGAGCACCTTGAGGCCGTTCCAGTCCACGGAGAGGTCGGTCAGGTAGGGCTTGGCGATGCGGTCGTAGAAGCCGCTGATGACCTTCTCCAGCTTGGCTTGCCGCTCATCCTGCCGCACGTATTGGACGGAGCCCTTGCCCATGACCGCGAGCTCCTCGAGCAGGTAGCGGTTGGGCGCGGAGCCCACGCCCAGCGGGAAGATGCGGGAGTTGTTGAGGTGCTCCCTGACGTAGGCGAGGATCTGGCTCTCGTTGCCGATGAAGCCGTCGGTCATGAAGAGCACGATGCGCAGGCGCGCCGGGTCCTTGGGGGCCTCCAGCACCTGGCGGATGGCGTCGAGCATCTCGGTCCCGCCGCCGCCGCTCAAGGAGTTGATGGCCTCCCGGGCCCGGGCCACGTTCTCCGGGGTGTTGGGCTGGGGCTTGTCGAAGACCAGCCGGTTGCCGGCGGAGAAGGCCAGGATCTGGAAGGTGTCCTGGGGGTTCATCTGGTCCAGGCAGTGCCGGGCCAGCTCCTTGGAGGTCTCCACCGGGAAGCCGCTCATGGAGCCGGAGACGTCCAGGGCGAAGACCAGCTCCTTGGGCGTGATCTGGGAGAGCGGGAAGTCCGCCTTGGGCTGGATCATGAGGGTGAGGTAGCCTTCCGGTCCGGTCTTGTGCGCCAGGACCGCGGTCTGCACGGGCTTGTCCTTGGGCTGGTAGGTCAGGATGAAGTCCTTGTTGGGGATGCTGTCCTCCGGGCTCAAGGTGACCGCGGCCTTGGTGTCGCCGTCGAGGTCCACGCTCACGTCGTGGGACTTGGACTTGATGTCCTGCACGGCTATGCCCGCGTCGAGCCGGACCGTGAGCGTGATGTTGCGCCCGGGCCGCGCCCCGGGGCGCACCGGCGGCGGGGTGATGCGGCCGGCGTCCGGGACCGCGTCGCCCTTGGGGATGTAGCGCGGCCCCACCACCATGGGGAAGACGAAGGTGTAGACCTTGGCTTCGTACTTGAGGGTCTGGAGGTAGCGGAGCTTGACCGTGATCGACTGGCCCGGAGGGATGTTGGCCACCGACTGGGTGAAGATGTTGGGCCGCTCCTGGTCGAGCAGGGCCGCGGTCTTGCCCTCGAGCTTGGCCTTCTCGTATATCTCCTTGGCCTCGGCCCGCTTCTTGATGAGACCCTTGATGACCCGGTCGGCCACGGTCAGCGTCATCTCGTTGACCGCGGCGTTCTCCGGCAAGGGGAAGACGTATACGGCCTCGATGGGCTTCTCGGCCGGGTTCTGGAAGACCTGCGTGACCTCGACGTCGGCCACGAAGCCCGATATTCTGGCCTTCACGTCCGTGCTCTTGAGGGGCAGTATCCTGGGCGCCTCGGCCGCGCCTTCCGACTTGATCTGGAGCGAGCCCTCGCCAAGATCCTGCTGCGCCGCCAGCGGCGCCGCCAGCGCCGCGGCCAGGAACGCCGCCGCCGCGACCTTCGTCAGATTCTCCATTTTCATGCCCCACCTCCAGGCCTGCGGCCGATGTGACACCGGCCCCGGGATAATGTTCCCGGACCTTCAGGCATGATATCAAAAGCCGTCCATCCGAGTACCCATGACGGAACGCAGGTCTTGACTAATCCTGATATCCGGTTATACTCACTGAGTCGGGCGTTCGTGCGCATGTCCTGAGTCCGGCGTCGTCGACGTGGTCGGTAGCGAGAAGCGAGTTCGGCGGATCGTGCGTCGCGTTCGTGGCCGGTGCCGCATCGGACCGTGCGTAAGCAGGCGTTCGTCGCAGTCGCGGTGTGTGCCGGACTCAGGACCAGGTCGTATACTCTGGGGCGCCCAGGCAGTCGATAGAACGACGCTTGCCTGGGCGCCTCGCTCTTTATGGGCCGCCGGGGGTCTCCACCTCGGCCAGCAGCCTCTTGAGCGACAGAAGGTCCTGGCCCAGCTTCCCCGCGCAGGCCGAGAGCGCCGTGTTCCAGGCCGCCCGCGCCGCGCCTTTCAGACCCTGGCGATACAAGGCCATGCCCCGGCCGATCTGGGCCAGCCCCGCCGACGAGCCGAAGTGGTCCACCCCGGCGAATTCCTGGGCGGCCATGTCCGGAGAGCCGTCCAGGAGCCGGATGGCTCCGCGGACCACCGGGGTATGTTGGAAGCTGACTGCCACCCCGGCGGCGTCCTTTGATCCGTTGGCCGCCATCTCGGCGAAGAGCAGCAGCAGCAGCAGCTTCAGGAAATGCGCCTCGACGTCCTGGGCGACGCAGTCGGCCGCGCGGCCCCAGGACTCCATCGTCTGCGTGAGCCGGTCCTGGTCCTGCCCGGAGAGCAAGGCGACGATCCGGGCGAAATGGGCCTCGAAGAGGTCGGGCTTGGCCGCGATCGCCGCGTCAGCGTCCTTCAGGGCTCCGGGGACATCCCGCTTCATCCGCTTGAGCAGACTGCGGTAGGCCAGGGCCTTGGCCTTGGTCTGCGGGCAGCGGGCGGCCTGGTCCAGGGCGGAGGCCGCTTCAGCGATCCGCCGCTGCCACAGCTTGGTCCGCCCCTCCCGGACCAGGCGCTCGGCGGCCTCGGCGTCCGGCGGCTTCATGAAGAGGTCGAGGATGCCCATGGCTGAATCCTACAAAATCCGGTCCCGGGGCCCGGTGACCTCTTTCCTGCGGAGGCCATCTTATCTACAATCCTAGGATGAACGCGCCGGACAAGAAGTCAGGCGACGCCAAGGAGAGCCTCCTAGGCCAGAGCGTCCTCATCGAGCTCGCCGGCCTGGTCATCGAAGTCGCGGCCGCCCTCCAGTCGAATTCCCTCTCGCTTTACGCCGACCTTATCCAAGAAGGCGTGGAGACCTTGGCCACGATCGTGGCCTGGGGCACTTTGCGCCATCTGCGCCGGCACCACTATGAGTTCGATTTCGGGCTCGGCAAGGTGGAGAGCCTCCTGGGCCTGGTGGTCGCCGGAGGCATGGCCGTCTCCGTCTACTCCATCGCCCATGAGGCCCTGGCGCGCCTGGCCGCGCCGCAGCCCCTGGAAAAGGTCGGCCTCGGGCTGGCCATGATCGTCGCCTGGATCGGCGTGGACGGCTATTACTGGTGGAAGTTCGTCCAGCTCGACCGCCAGCACCCCTCGCCCGTGCTGGAAGCCACCGGGAAATCCTACCGGGCCGGCACCGTGGTCTGCGTGGCGCTCACCGCCACGCTCCTGGCCGGCAAGCTCCTGGAGGACCATCCCTGGGCCCTGTACATCGACCCCCTCGTCTCCCTCGGCTACGCGGTCTACATGCTGAAGACGATCTACGAGATCACGGCCCGCGCCCTCGGCGACCTGACGGACTGCACTCTCGACGAGACCCTCCAGCTGGCCATCGTGCGCGAGCTGGCCCGCTTCTTCCACGACTACAGGCTGCTGCACGACGTGAAGTCGCGCCGCTCCGGGGGGACCGTGCAGATCGAGCTGCACCTGGAGTTCCACCCGGACCAGAAGATGTCCGAGGTCTACGAAGTGTCCGAGCGCATGAGCGCGAGCCTGCAGGCCAAGATCCGCGGCAGCCGGGTGATCATCGTGCCCGCGCGGCGCAAGACCGCACCCCAACGGAGAGAACCATGAAACGCCCCTCTTTTCCCCTCGCCGCCGCGGCGCTGCTCGGCCTGTCTTTGAGCGCCTCGGCCAAGTCGAAGCCTTCGGGCATCTGGTACGGCCACACCGACGGCGTCGTCTATCTGGCCTTCTCCCCCGACGGGACCAAGGCGCTCTCCGGCAGCGGCGACAAGACCGTCCGGCTCTGGGACGTGGCCACCGGCGAGCTCCTGTCCACATTCGAGGGCCACGCGACCCCGGTCGCGGCCGTGGCCTTCTCCACCGACGCCAAGACCGCGCTCTCCGCCAGCGACCAGCTCTGCCTGCGGTCCTGGGACATCGCCACGGGCGAGCCGGTCCTCTCCACGCCGGGGCAGGCCGCCTTCATCTACGCCGCGCAATTCTCCCCGGACGGCGCGAAGGTGATCTCCGGCGGGAGCGACCGCACCCTGCGGCTCTGGGACGCGAAGTCCGGCAAGGAGCTCTCCTATTGGCCGGGCTATACGGACTACATCCAGACCGTGGCCTTCTCCCAGGACGGGACCCGGGCTCTGGTCGGCGGCGGCACCACGGAGATCCGGGATGTGGCCAGCGGCAAGATCCTCGTGTTCCTCGCGTCGCCGCTGGGATTGGTCTACGACGTCGACCTTTCCCCGGATGGGAAGCTCGCCCTGACCGGAGGCTGGGACGGGAGCATCCGGCTCTGGGACGCGGCGACCGGGGACGAGAAAGCCATCTGGAAGGGGCACAGCGCGGCCGTGGCCTGGTGCTCCTTCTCCCCGGACGGGACCTTGGTCATCTCCGGGAGCTACGACAACACGGTCCGGCTCTGGGACGTGGCCACGGGCCGATGCATCAAGGTCTGGACCGGCCACACCGGCCGGGTCAATGCCGTGGCCTTCTCGCCGGACGGACGGCTGGCCCTCTCCGGCAGCGATGACCGCACTCTGCGTCTCTGGGATGTGAGCCGCGCGCTCGCCGACTTCCGGGCCAAGCCGCCCGAAAAGACCGCGCCCTGACCGCGCGGAAGAACAGGAGGGATGTCCATGAAACGCTCTATGCGATGGTTCCTGGCAACCGCCTTGTCGCTGGCCTCGCTAGCGCCAGGCTATGCCGGCGATGACGCCCCCGCTCCGCCTCCGATGAGATCGTTCGAGGGCGGCAAGCTCTACATGTCTCCCCGCGGGAAGTTCTACATCGCGGAGCTCCACGGCAATTTCCGGCAGATGGGCAGGCAGTACGGCAATCTCTTGGGCGAACAGATCCAGGCCTTCTACCGGGAAGTCTATGACGAGGGCATCTTGAAGATGCCTAAAGCGAACTTCGCGGAGCTGGCGCAGTCGGGGGAGGCCTATTATGCCTCCATGCCGCAGATGTTCAAAGAGTTCGTCGATGGCGTCGCGGAGACCAACGGGCTCAACGCTGAGAAGACAAGGATACAGACGGCGACGGTGCTGATCCTGGCCATGTCGGGCTGCAGCAGCCTGTCAGCCTGGGGGGACTATACCGGCGGAGGACCTCTTGTGGTGGGCCGGAACCTGGACCTTGCGAGCAAGAGTCTCGGAAAGTATGCCAAGTACTGGAACGTCCTGATATGGAATCCGGAAGGATACGGCCACTCTGTCGCCCATATCGATTATGTGGGCGGTCTTTTCTACCAGACCGCCTTCAACAGCAAGGGCATATTCCTGGAGCTTCAGAACGGGCAGGCCTCGGACAAGGAGACCCCGAAGGACAGAGAGAACACCAATCACGCGCTTCTCGCCTCTTTGTTCAGCGCCTCATCCATGGCGGATATGGAGAATTTCTTCCAGACGACACGCCCGCAAGCCGGGCTGATCATGAACGCCTCTTCGCCTGAGAAAAGCGTCATCTATGAATGGGCGACGTTCCGGACCGTGCGCCGGGAGGGCCCTGGCCTCATCTCCGCATCCAACGACTTCCTCGACCCGTCCTGGAAGGAATACAAGGTGCCGTACTTCAACAAGAAGAATGAAGGGGTAGGACAAACCTATACGAGAAGAACGAACCTGCTCGATCTTGGACGGAAATCAAAAGGCAAGATGACCCCGCAGGCCATGATGCGGATATTCGACACCCCGATCCCCCAGGGAGGCGCGACGTTCCCGGACGATGGGGTCGTCAGGTCGATCTATCAGGTCGTGGCTGTGCCGGCGGAACTGAAGATGTGGCTCAAGGTGCGCGGGTACTCGGAATGGGAGGAGATCGATCTTAAAAAATATTTCCAGGCCCCGTAGAACGGACGGATGACGGGACCTGGGTCTTGACGAATCGCGGTATCCGGCTATACTCCTTGAGTCGGACGTTCGTGTGCCTGTCCTGAGTCCGGTGTCGTCGAAGTGGTCGGTAACGAGAAGTGGTTCAACGGACCGTACGCCGAGGTCGTGGCCGTCGCCGCATCGGGCCGTGCGTAAGTCGCCGTTGCAGTCGCGGTGCGTTCCGGACTCAGGACGGGTCGTCCGGCAGACTCTGAGGCGCCAAGGCAGTCGATAGAACGACGCTTGCCTTGGCGCCTCACTTTGTCATAGGCCTTTAGACCCAGAGCCCGCTTCCCCCCATGGCCCTGGGGCCGGACCCGGCCCCGCCCTATACTGAACATGAAGGGCATCACCCTCCTACCCGAGCGGCACCTTCCGACATCGTTCCGGAAGAGTCCCGCAAGGGATCCCGGGTGACAGCCGAGCCGAAGAGGACGCCCCTCCAAGGCTTAACGAATAGTCCGCCTCCAGACTCAGGGAGGCGGACTTTTTTCTGGGAGGTCGGATTGCGCCAGGCGGAACCCGACGTCGCTGGCGCGTTTGCCCGCGTCGCGGGAGCCGCGGGCGGCGGAGCGCAGGGAGGCGGCGCCGTAGCTCCAGGCGCCGCCCCGGATGACCCGCTCCGGGCCGGCCGCTGCTTCCCAGGCGCTGCCGTCCCTCGGCGCCTCGCTGTAGGTGTCGTGATACCGGTCCTGCACCCACTGCCACGCATCGCCCGCCATGTCGCAAAGTCCTTGCCGGGTATTGCCCTCGGGCTTCGAGCAGACCGGCCAGGTGGAGGCTTTGCCGCAGCCGGTCCGGCTGGCCTGAGGCCAACGCGAGTCATCGAACACCGCCAGCCTGCAGGTCGCCTCATCATCGCCCCAAGGATACTTCAGCCGCTCGCCCCGTCCGCGGGCCGCGTACTCCCATTCCGCCTCGGTGGGCAGCCTGCCTCCGGCCCAGCGGGCGAAGGCTTGCGCCTGGTCCCAATCCACGCCGACCGCGGGCTGGCCGCCGCCCTTGAACTTGTCGCCGCGGTCCGCGGGCGCGGCGCAGGCCCCGGCTTGGACGCAAGCCTGGTATTGCTTGTTCGTCACGAGCGTCCGGGCCAGCCGGAAGGTCCGCACACTGACCCGGTGCCGCGGCAAGGAGGACGGGCCGAGGTCGGTGGCGCCCATGACGAAGCTTCCGCCCGCGATGGTCACCCAGTCGATCGCCGCCAGCGCGCCGGCGTCCTCGGGGCTCAGCATCTCCTGGGGCAGGAACGGCAGGAGCTCGTCGATATGGGGGTCGTCCTCGGGGTCCTTGCCGTACGCTTTGACGAAAGCGGCCGCGAACCTCCTCTTGTCCCCCGCATCGACATCGGCCAGGGCCAGGAGCTTGCTCAGCCGGGACCAGTCCTGGTCCCGGAGCTTCGCGCGCTGGCGCCTGACCTCATCCACCGCGGCCAGCTCGACCGCGTAGCGCTGCCATTCCCGGGCCTGCGCCAGAGCCGTCGGCGCGTAGGCGGGCCAGCTCTTGGCCAGCTCCAGCCAGGCGGCCCTTTTCTCGTCCGGGGCCGCGCCGCTGCCTTCCTTCTCCAGGACTGCGTCGAGCGTCCGCGCCGCCGCGTATTCTTCCCACTGCGCGGCGCGGTTCTGGCAGGCGCCCGCCAAGGCCTGGACTTGGCGCCCCAGGCCGCGCCAGCGGGCCGCCTTCTCCTGGGGCGGCGCGTCGCTGTCCTCGAAATGCGCCACCGCGTCGTACTCCTTGAGCCCGGCCGCATCCACGTTCTCGAAATGGAAGCTCTCGGCGCGGCCCGCCTCCACCGGCAGCTCGGCGCGCGGCCGGCTCCAGGCGCCGGCCGTCGCCGGTGCGGCGGCCGCGGGCAGCTCGGGCAAAGGACTGACCTGGAACTCGGCGGCGCCCGCGGCCGCGGGCCAGCCCGACAGCGCGGCGGCGACGAGGAGATCGGCGATGCCTTTCATGTCCAGGGCTACCCGCCGGAGCGCTTCCGGGCCACGGCCTGGACCTCCGCGGCGATATCGGGGTGACGTTCCAGCATGATCGCGAAGTCGATGGACGCGAGGACGAGGCAGACGGTCGGCTCGACGCAGACGACGGTCGCCGCGCGCGGCCGGTCGCGGATCAGCGCGATCTCGCCGAAGAATTCGCCGGGGCCCATCGTGCCGATGACCTTGGGCGCGAAGAACCCCGGGAACCGCGCCTCCGCCCGGCCGGAGCGCACGAGGTAGAACTCGCTGCCCTCGGCGTCCTTCTTGAAGACGGTCTCGCCGGCCTCGAATTCGACGGCCTTCGTGAAGCAGAGGACCTCGCGCAGCTGGGCGTCGGTGAGCGTCTGGAAGAACTCGACGTCGCGCAGGGCCGCGACGAACGCGTCGGCGTCCGGTCCGGCGGCGAGGCCCTGGATGAGGATCTTCATCAGGAGTAGGTGGGCGGCTCGGGAGGCCGCCGGAACTGCCTGAGCCTCCATACGGCCAGCCCGGCCAGGACCCCGCCCAAAGCCAGACCCACGGCCAGGGGCCGGGCCCGGGACGGGCCCCGCAGGGGGCGGCCGGCCTGCTCCAGGGCGGCGATCCTCCTTTCGTCGGCGGCGCTGCCCGCGGCGTCGCCCAGCTGCCGCCGCGCCAGGAGGCGCTGGCGGAAGGCCTCGATGCGCTCGCCTCCGACAGCGATGGCCGCGGAGGCGTCCGCCTCGGACCGGCCCCAATCCTTGAGGTGGAGATAGGCCAACGACCGCGCCAGCAGGGCGTCGGCGGCCCGGGGCTGCAGGCGCAGGGCCTCGGTCGCCGCGGCTATCGCCTCGTCATAGCGCCCCTGCACCCGGTAGGCCGCGGCGCTCACGATGAAGGCCAGGTGATTGCCGCGGTCCAAAGACACGGCGCGCGCGGCCAGGCGCAGGGCCTCGCGCGTGTCGCCCACGGCGAGCCTCTCGCGGGCCTGGCGCGCGACGTCGAGAGACTGAGGCGAGATCCCGGCATAGAGGGAAGGGACCTCGGGCGGAGCCGGCTCGGCCGGGCCAGCGGGCGAGCCCACCGCCTCCGGACGCGCCGCGATGCTCCGGGCCAGGCCCAGGGCCGGGGAGCCTTCGGGCGCCAGGCGCGCGGCCGCGCGGGCGTCGGCGCGCGCCTCGGGCGCGCGGCCGCTGCGAGCCTGCGACCAGGCCCGCTCCATGAGCGCGGCCAAGGCCGCGTCCATCTCCTTCTCCAAGGCCGCGGTCTCGTCCTGGACCGCGTCCTCGTGGCGGCCCGCGGCGTCCAAAGCCTTGCCGCGCAGGATGAGGGGCTCGGGTCCGGAGGCGCCGCTGCCCATGGCGGCGGTCGCGGCCTGGGCGGCTCCGTCGGCGTCGCCCAGGCGCAGCTTGGCCGCGGCCGCCTCGGTCAGGGCCGCGGCCTTATAGCGGTCCGCGGAGCTGGTCCCGACTTCGGCCGCGGCGCCGGGGCCCGGGCCTGCGCGCGCGCCCGGCGCCGGACCGGCCGCGGCTCCGCCCAAAGCGCCCGGGTCGCCGGCCTGGTCGAAGCGCGCGTCCTTGGCGCGGCCGGCGTCCTTGGGCAGCGCCTGGGGCGCGAGCAGGCTCACCAAGGACTTGGCGGTCTTGTCCTCGGGGGAGACCTTGAGCACGGACTTGGCGTCGCTCAAGGCCGCGGCGCGCTCGCCCAGAGCGTTGTTGGCCAAGGCGCGCGCTCCCATGGCCTGGCTGTTGCCCGGGTCGGACTTGAGGGCCTTGTCGGCGAACTTGCGCGCCCCGGCGAAGTCGCCCTTGGCCAGAGCGCTCTTGGCCGCGGCCGTGTTGGCGGCGGGATTGTTGGGGTCCTGCTGGAGAGCGCGATTGATGAAGGGGTCGGCCGCGCCCCAGCCCGAGCCCGCCCCGCTCTTCTCGACGGCGTCGGCCCGGGCCAGCGCCGCCTCGCCGGCCGCGGCCGCGGGATCGGTCGGGGTCTCCGGAGCATCGGGCTTGGAGGCCGGGGTGTCAGTTTTCGGGGCCTTCTCCGGAGTGGCCGCCGGCTGCGGCTGCGGCTCGGGCTCTCCGTTGAGCTTGCGGCGCTGGGCCTCCAGGCCTTTGAGCTCGTTCCGGAGGAGCGTCTTGGCCCCGTCGCTCTTGGCGATGGTCAGCGCGTCCTCGACGATCTCGATGTTGGACTGCAGCGCCGCCAGCTGCTCCTGCTTGTCGTCGGCCAGGCCCGGCATCGTCAGGCAGAGCAGCAGCGCGGCCAGCGCCGAGATGCGGGGGGGGTTTCTCACCGGCATATCCTGGCCTAAGTGTATTACAGGTTGCCGATGCCGTCAAGGGAGTATGCTATCATGCGCTCATGATGACCACCGCCATGCTCGGCCTCCTCGCCGTCGCCGGACCGCTCTGCGCCAGCCCCAAGGCGACGGAACCGTCCCGGGAGCAGGTCGAAGCCAAGATCACCGCCATCTACGCCCAGATGCGCGAGCTCCGCGCGCAAAGCCCGTTCACCGAGCCCGAGCCCCGCAAGGCGCTCGAGCGGATCGTCGCGCAGCCGGCCAGCTGCAAGGGCCGCTCCGACGACAAATACTGCCGGCTCTACCTGGAAGTGCTGGCCAAGAAATCCGGGCTCAAGCCCGACGACGTCTTCGCCGCGTTCACGGCCGAAGAGATCATGCGATACAAGCTCCTGCGCACGGTGACCGGCTCCACGGGGGATATCCGCGTGTTCCACAAGCTGGCGCAGGCGGCGGGACTCAAGGACTGGCGGGTGGGCACCGTCGAGAAGAAGTCCTATGCCGCCGGCTGCTACGAGGGCGGCGCCAAGCTCAAGCGCAAGAAGCTCGACACCCCCCGCAACGGGCACGGGGCCATGGCCGTGCGCTGGGGCGGCAAGTGGCGGCTGCTCGACACCAGCGCCTATGACGGACCCCGCTACGCCCAGGCCGGACCCGAGCCGCTCCATGAGCTGGCCGTGGACAAGCCGGAGGAACTCCTGGGCCGCGAGGTCTACTTCGGCCTCCCCATGGACCCCTATCTCGCGACCGCGGTCTCGGAGAGTCCGGATCGGGCGTTCACCCTGAAGGCCGTCGAGAAGGATATGGGCTCGGACTGCCGGTTCGACGCCCCGCCGGCGCCGTAGCACCCCCTTGACAATGGGCGGTTCCGGGCCAACACTAGGGTCATGTCTACCCTGACCAAGAATCCGGCCGCGCTCCCCTGCCTCTGCCTCCTGCTCCTGGCCCTGCCGGCGTCCGCGCAAGTCCCGCCCCAGGCCAAGACCGATCCCCAGAAGCCCGCGACCGAGGACAAGATCCGCGCCGCGCTGATCTCATGCATGAAGGTCGGCGCCGAGCCGGAAGGCCGCAAGGTCTGCGCTCGGGCCCTGAAGGCCTCCAAGGCGCTCGCCAAGACCCGGCAGCTGCCCAAGCATGAAGAGACGGCGAATCAGGTCGAGGCGTTCATGGCGTCTTTGGACAGATCCTCCGGCACGAAGACCGGGGCCCAGTTGGAAGCCGATTTCGACGCCATCGCCAAAGGCCTGCCCGTGCGCGAGTTCAAGCCCGAGTATGTCAAGTATTTCGCGCCGCCGGCCCCGCCCCAGGCGGCCGGCGCGGCGGGCGCCGCCAAGAAGCCCGAGGCGCCGGGGAAGCTGGGGCCTCAGGAGGAAAAGGCCCTGCTGGTGGGGCCTGAAAAGGAAAAGGCACTGAAGGCCGATGAGGACAGCATGGCCCAGGCTCTGCTTCCGACCAAGAAGGAAGAAAGCCTCCCCGCCTCGCCGGCGAAGGCCGAGGAGCCGTGGCGGGCGGACGCCCAGGAGATGTACAAGATCTGGACCTGCCGCCACCCGCGGACCGCGGACATGGCCCTCTGCGAATTCGCGGCGCGCGAGCTGAGCGCCCACAACATCCCCTGGCGGATCGCGCTGGCCAATTGGGACTTTGCCACGGACCTCCTGCCCTCCCACCGCTATTCCAAGGGCGGCATGACGGCCGAAGGATTGACCGACGCGTCATGGACATGGTGCAAGGGCCACCGCGAAGTCGTGCGGGGACTGCTCGGCCGCCCCGGGGAGCGCTCGGACCTGTACAACCCCCGGGCGAGCATCCTGTGGTGGATCGCCGAATACGAGGAACATGCGCAGAAGATGGGGAAGAAAGCCGACCCGTGGCGGGTCGCTGCCGGCGTATTCCTCCCCGCCGCGCCCTATAGCGACCGCGCGGAGGACGAGATGCGGGGTTGGAAGGATGTCGCCGCGAAGCAGGACCGCTGCCTCGTCCCAGCCAAGAAATCCAAGAAAGGACCCTGAGGTTCACCCCATGAAGGATTTCGCCGCCCTGGCCTTGCTCTTCACCATCCCGGTCCTGGCTCCGCTGGCGCGCGCCGCGGAACAACCCGTGCGCGGCGCCCCCGTCCCCGGCGTCAAGGTCGACTGCAACTCATCGGAGGTCATGGCCCAGATCTACGGGCCTCTCAAGACCGTAGCCAAGAACGAAGCCTATTTCCAAACGGCCGGCGCCGGCAAGCTGGAGCCGCTCTACGCCAGCCTCGGCGAGACGCTGCAGACGGCCAGGGCCTGCGTGAAGAGCCTGCCCGTCTTCCCCGAGCTGCCGCTGGGAGACATCGATCCCCGTCACGAGTGGATAGACATCCAGAACAAGGCGGATTTCATCCGGACCGCCATCAGGCTGCGTCTGGACCAGGGCAAGTCCGCCTGGGACGAGGACCGGAGCTACCGCCGCGCCCTGGACGTCATGCACGACGCCAGAAGCGCCAAGGACCCGGACCGCGCCTTGGTCCTGGCCGATCAGAGCCTGACCCTGCTCGACGGGCTCAGCGACGGGTTCATGGCGTACAATAGCCGCGTCGTCAAAGCCATCGGCAGCCTATGCGACGACGCCAAGAGGATCATTGAGCCTCCCCCGCCTTTCGAGGACGAAGAGAGCCCCCGGCGCCCCGAGGTCAAGAAACCGCCGACGGACGAGAAGCTCTCGGCCGAGGTGCTTGCCAAAGCCCGGCGCATCAAGCAGCGCGACGCGCGGCTGAGCGTCCCCGAGTAGGTCTCGACGTCCGGAACGCCGGAACGCCTTGACAGTGCCGGCCGGCGGGGCTACACTTGGCGATAGTCCCCCTATCCTCGATGAAGCGCCGAGTCCTGGCGGCCCTGCTGTCCTCCATCTCCTTGTTCCTGGCGGGCACCGCCGGCTTCTGCGCCGCCCAAACCGAGAAGGCCGCGGCCGAACAAGCCTTCACCGAGAAGCTGACCACCGCCCTGGCGACCCTGCAGTCCGATTTCGCGGCGGCAGGGCTTGAGCCCTCTCCCCTCCCCGCACTCAAGGATGAGTTCGCGAAGATACACACCTCGTCGCCGGTGCTGGCCGGCCTCTGGAAGTCCTGCGAGAAGATATCCCATGGATATGAGGCTTTCCGGTCCGATTTCCTGACCATCCCCGCCGAAGACCTCGGCCAGCGGGTCCAGGACCTGGGCCGGGATATGGGCGTGCCGGAGGAGACCGTCAAGACCGAGGTCGTCCCCCGGTATCGCAGGCTCCAGGCCGCCTGCCTGCAGGCCAAGCTCACCTGGAGCCAGGGGGGCCTGCGCAAGCCCGACGGCTCGGCCCTGACGGACGCGGAGCGCCAGCGCCTGCGCGACGGCGGGGGCTCGAATTGGAAGCAGGTCCTGGTCTCGTACTCTCCCCTGCCGACCCTGCTCAAAGCCGGCGCCTGGCTGTCCAAGCCCGACACTCCGGGGGAAGCCGAGACTCCGAAGCCTCCCGCGGCCGAGGCCCCGAAGGAGGCGGTTCCCAAGAAGAAGGCTCCCGACGGGATCCGGCTCTCCGCGGAGGACCTCCGCGCGCTGATGGCGGGCAAGGGCTCCGAAGCCCTGCCGGAGGGAAGCCTCGATCCCGAGAAGCTCGCGTCCTATTCCCGCTTCCTCCAGGACTTGGCCCGGCCCGACTTCCCACTGGCGAAGGCGCTGGGACCGTGCGCGGTGGCCTCCGGCGTCATCAGCGGCGGCAAGCTCGAGCTCGCCCTGACCGGCTGCTCCGCCCAGCGGCTCGTCGCCATCCACCAGTGGCATATGCCTTTCCAGGTCCTGGTCTTCTCGGGAGGCCAGGCTCCGGAGAAGTGGGAGCTCAGAGGGGCCGCGAAGATCGACCGCTACCGCCCTGTTGAAAAGGACGGGGTCCTGACCTACGAGCATGACATGGAGTACCGTTCCGATGAGGAGGGCGGGAGCTGGCGGGCCGCGGCCACGCCCCGGGCCGAGCCCGCGCCGAAGCAAGAGCCGACCAGCCTCGGCAAGCTCAAAGACAGGGGCCAGTCAGGACTCCAGACCCTAGGCGCCGCTGCGGCCCCGGTGTTCGACAAGTTCCAGGGAGCCTTGTACTACCTCGCGGCCGTGGGCCCCACCGGCCGGGACGTCAAGAACCCGGAGCAGCGCGCCGCCGTCAACGTCTTCAACCAGCACTACTCCGATGCGCAGGCCGAGGCGAAACTGAAGGGAGCGGAATTGAAAGACAAGGAGCAGCTCCTGGCCCTGTATCGCTCCGCGATGGAGAAGCTCAAGGACAACCCCTCGGGCCGCCGCTTCATGGAACAGCGCCTCGATGAACGGGTCCGGGAGGAGCGCAAAAAGCTCTACGGCGAAGGGGCGGAGGAAGTCGCGGAGATCGCGGCCAAACAGGCGGTCACGGACGAGGAAAAGGCTTTCGCCGCAGCCGGCAAGTACGGGGTCGGCAACCTGACCAAGAACCTGATGGAGAACGGCGCGGCCGCGTGGGAGGACGGCGACAAGTTCAAAGCCGCGGCCTACTTCCTGGCGGCCGGAGCTCTGACCTATTCCGAGACCCGCGGCGTGGGCGGGGTGATCGGCGGGGCGACGACGCCGCTCAAGATGGGGGCCGCGCTCAAGTCCCCCCTCCTGGCCAAGATGCTAGCCGGGACGGAGCAATCCTTCTTCCTGCTGCCCATGGGAGACCAGGTGCTGGAGAAGACCGCGGCTCTCGCCCAAGCCCTGGGCAAGGGCGACGACCGCCGAGCCAAAGAGCAGGCCGGCGACCTCTATCTGATCGGCGCCGGCATGGTGCCCATGGCCAAGGCCCTGCGCGCCAAGCCCGGCTCCGAAAAAGAGACGAAAGCGGCCAAGGCCGAGCCCAAGAAGACGAGCCCCCAGCCGCCGGCCGAGCTGAAGCGCTACGCCGATGTCCCGCAGATCGACCTGGCCCGCGATTTCAAGTCTTTCAACGAGACCGGCAGCCAGGGCGTCATCTACCAGAGCCCGGCCGATCCCAACACCGTGGTCAAGTTCTTCAAGTCCCAGTCGGTCACGCAGGCGCACGTCCAGGAGCTCGTCCGGATCAACGAGCAGCTGCGCGCGCGGGGCGTGCCCGTGGTCAAGATGGAGCTGGTCCAGAACGCGGACGGCGCCTTGGGCGTCCGCATGCCCCGCGTCCAGGGCCGCCCGCTGCTCAGCGTCATCAACAAGCTCAACCCCGGCGACTCGATGACGGACCGCACCGCGAGCGGCCTGCAGCGCCAGGCCTTCGAGACCCTGGGCCGCATCGACGCGGTCACGGAACAGCTGACGGGAAAGAAGCTCGCGGACCGGCGCCAAGGGTTCCTGAACAACGACGAGGATTTCGCCAACTTCATGGTGGCCGGCGGCAAGCTCGTCGACATCGATCCCCTCGACATCACGCGGGTCAAGGAGGCCATGTCCGAGCCGGGCTACACCCCGGTCGCCCCCGCGCGGGCCGCGCCCGCGTCCCCGCCTTCGCAAGCGCTCACCGCGAGGCTGGCGGGCCTGCTTCATGACGAATGGCGGGCCCCCAGGAAGATCCCCGGCACGGAGCGCTACGAGCCCAGGATCAAGACCGGCGCGGACGGCAAGACGCAGGTCGACATCGCCAACCTGCCTTACGAGAAGCTGCCCGAGCAGTTCAAGGCCGAGAACCGCGAGTCGGCGCGGGTCACCATGGACCTCATCGCGGACCGGCTCCGGCGGCGCCAGCCGCTGGACGCCGAGTTCATCGAGAAGGCCAGCTCGGTCCTGCACGACAAGTGGGTGGAGCGCAACGCCTCGTGGGCGCCCGACGAGCAGAAGGTCCCGTTCGAGAAGCTGACCCCGGAGGAGGCGGAGAAGGACCGGGTCATCATCCGCAAGGGCGTGGACCTCTACCGGCAGCGCGCCGCCGCGACCGGCGACATCCCCGCAGCCCCGGCCAAGGCCGCGGGGTCGCAGACCCCCGAGTTCGAGACCAGCGCGAAGGCCAACAGCTCCCTGACCTTGGCCGATGCCGCGGTCCGCAAGCGCCTGGACGAGATCGCGGACACCCTGCGCGAGAAAGGCCTGCCGCCCCTCACCGCGGCCGAGGAATCGGAGATCGTCCAGAAACGACTCTACCGCGAGCTCAACCCGAAGAAAGGCAGCCCCGGCCGCAAGGAAGGCAAGGGCGGGTTCACCGTCTTCGACAACGACGCCGGGCTCACGCAGCTGCCCGAAGACCACCCGGCCATCATGGACCACCACGGGCGGTATTTCGACTCCGAGAAGCCCGAGGTCAACTCCACGATGAAGTTCCTGGACCACATCGAGGCCTTCCTGAAGGACCCGAAGAACCAGGACCTGACCGAGGAGCAGAAAGCCGCCCGGCTCAAGCAGGACTTCGCCCGGGTCTCGACCAACAACCTGGGCGACGGGGCCTGGTGCGTCTGGATCGCCAAGAACCTCGACCTCGTGGCCCGCGACCCCGCCCTGCGCCAGCGCATCCGCCTGGCTACCGGCTTCGAGGACTTCGGCTTCTTCGGCCCCAAGGCCTACGCGGACGCCAAGTCCGACCCCGCCCTGGCGCAGGCCATCGAGCTGCAGCAGTCCATATTCAAAGGCTACGACCAGATCCTGCGCAAGTATGGAGTCAAGGACTCCGACCGGTTCGACCGGCTTCCCGCCGCGAAGCAGCGTCGGCTGATGGACGAGACCCTTCAGTTCATAGGCCAGAGCCTCGACGACCCCGCCTTCCGCGGCCGCAACGCCAAAGCCTTCGCCGCGGAAGTCGAGCAGGCCCGGCAGAACGTGCGGGCCGCGGAGATCAAGCCCTCCGTCCCGGGCCTCGAGGACGTCTTCGTCTTCGACGCGGACAAGATCCCGGGCGGCGGCCTCTTCGCCAACTGGGGCGGCCCCCCGCTGGCGCACGGCAAGAGCCTGCAGCTCAGCTTCAAGGCGCTGGCCGAAGGCCGCACCCAGTTCATCCTGGCGGTCCCCAACGGGGCCCAGGCGCCGTCTCTCAAGCCCCTGGGAAGGGCCATCCAGAAGGCTCACGAGGCCAAAGCCCAAAAGATGGGCATCACGGACGACCTCGGGGCCGTGCTGGGCCGGGACGCCCTGCAGTTCTCCTTCTCCCCCGGACTGCTGCTCACACCCCAGGAGATCATGGGGGTGCTGGCGCGCCAGCGGCATCTGCCTTCTCCCTGAGAGGACCTCATGATCAAGACCATGCTCTGCATCGCGATCGGCTCGACCCTCCTGACGGCCGCCGCCCCCGTCCCGGTGGACTCGAAAGCCTCCGCGGATCTCAAGGCCCTGGGAGACGACTACTGGGAAGCCGTCATGCGCTCCGACCCGCTGGGAGCGACCTTCGCGCACCATCCCGGCTATGACGACAAGCTGGAGGATGTCACCCCTTCCGGGGTGGCCCGGAGCGTCGCGGAGCTCGAGTCCTTGCGCGGCCGGCTCAAAGGCATCCCCGTCTCGGGACTCGGCGATTCCGAGCGCGTCTCCCTGGAGATACTGGAGCTCCTCATCGACCAGCGCCTCGGGCGCTACGAGCGCGGGTTCCGCTTCTGGGAGATCGACCATCGCGACGGCCCCCATGCGCGGATCCCCTCCTTCGTCGCCGAGTATCAGCCGATGCGGACCGAGGCGGACGCCGCGGCGCTGCTGGCGCGCCTGAAGGCCATCCCCCCCTTCTTCGCCGCCCACGTCTCCAACCTGCGCGAAGGCATCCGCCTGGGCAGGACCGCGCCCCGCCCGCCCGTGGCCAAGACCATCTCCCAGCTCGAGGAGATGCTCAAGACCCCGGCCGCAGACTCGCCCTTCGCGGCGGCCGCAAGGCGCCTGCCCGCCGACCTGCAGTCCAAGTTCCTCCCGCTCATCGCGGCCTCGGTCTCAGCGGACGTCACTCCGGCCCTGCGGACCTACAAGGACTTCCTCAAGGACGAATACCTCGCCAAGTCGCGCGAGGTGAAGATCGGGCTCAGCGCCCTGCCCGGCGGCGCGGCGGACTACCGCTATCTGATCCGGTATTACACCACGCTCGACAAGGACCCCGCCGCGCTGCACGCGGAAGGGCTCCGGCTGACGAAAGGCATCCGGGCGGAGATGGAGAAGCTCGCCAGGAAGATGGGCAAGGCCGACCTGGACTCCTTCATCCGCGAGGTCAAAGGCGACCCGAAGAACTACTTCTCGACGCGCGAAGAGGTCCTGGCGGACGCGCAGTCGAAGATCGCGCGCCTCGAAGGCAAGCTGCCCCTGTTCTTCAGCCGGCTGCCCAAGACCCCCCTGGTCATCAAGCCGTTCGAGGACTTCAAGGAGAAGAACGCGGTGATGGCCGGGTACAACGCGCCGCCGGCGGACCTCTCCGGCCCGGGGATCTATTACGTCAACACCTACCAGCCGGGCACGCGCGCGCGCTTCGCCATGATGGCTCTGGCGGCGCACGAAGGGGTCCCCGGCCACCATCTGCAGATGTCGCTCGCGGCCGAGGACCGCGGCCTGCCGGTCTTCCGCAGGAAATGGAGCTGCGTGGCCTACGTCGAGGGCTGGGGGCTCTACGCGGAACGGCTCGCCGACGAGATGGGCATGTACGACGACGACCTCTCGCGCCTCGGGATGCTCTCCTACCAGGCCTGGCGGGCCAGCCGGCTGGTCGTGGACACCGGCATCCACTCCCTGGGCTGGAGCCGCCAGCAAGCCATCGACTTCATCAAGCGGAACACCCTGCTGTCCGACCAGGAGATCCAGGCCGAAGTCGACCGCTACATAGCCTACCCGGGGCAGGCGCTCTCGTACATGACCGGCCAGCAGGAATTCATGGCCATCCGCCGCGAATCGCAGAAGAGGCTGGGCGCCGGCTTCGATCTGCGGTCCTTCCATGACAGCGTGCTCCGCAACGGCCCGGTGCCCCTGCGGCTGCTGCACCGGACGATCCTGGGCGACTGACCGTCAGAGCCGCCGCGCCCGCAGACACCGCTCCGCTTCCTGACGCTTCAGCAGGAGGGCTTTGCGTATCCCGAAGAAGAGCTCGGGATGCTTGCCGAGGAAATCGTCCGTGGCGCGGACCAGGCGCTCGTCGCAGTCCAGAGGATAGAGGCCCGCGGCAAGGACCTGCAGGTACATCCGGTCCTCCTTGTCCGAGAGCCTGGCCAGCTGCTCGAAATACGGGGCCTCGAACTCGCGCAGCAGGTCCTCCTGCGCGAGCACCTGGAAGACGCGCAGCGCGGGCTTGAGGTCCCCCGCGTCGAACTTGTTCTCGGCGGGGTCGGAAGAGCTGCGCGTGATCCGGGAGAACCAGCGGCGCTTGGTCCCCGCGTCGGGGAGCAGGCACTCGGCCCGGTAGGCTTCCTTGCGGCCGTCATCCGTCGCGTCGCGCTTCATCTCGGCCGCGATCAGGGCCGCGGCGTCGGGTGAGCCGGCGCGGGCCAGCGCCTGTATCAGCTGCCAGCGCCGCTCCTGCATGAGCTCGAATCCGGGCAGGAAGGCCTCCCCCGCCAGCAGCCGGCGCAGCCACTGCCGCCCCTGCGCCGAGCCGACCACCCCCAGGTACCCGCGCATGTAGAGGAGCTGACGGTCGCTGCCCGGCGGGGAGGCGTCCAATTGGGCCTTCAGGAACCGCTCCACCTCCGCCGCCAGCTTCGGCCTCCGCTCGGGCGGGGTGTAGCGCAGGACCTCCGAGCTCAGATGGTCGATGACGGATTCGATGGCCAGCAAGCCGGTCTCGGCGGGCAGATGCCGGCGCGCCGCGGCGAAGTAATCCGACGGGGAAAGCTTGGCGTCGCGCAGCATCTCGTAGAGGGACCCCCAGAGCATGAGCCGCATGAAATCGTCGTCCACAGAGCTCAGGGACTCGCGCACGGCCTTGAGGCTCTTCGGGTCGAGCTCGTTCTTGACGTAGTCATAGTCGCCGTGGTTCCCGAAGACCAGCGCCGGGCAGGGGGCGTCGGCCCGCACGACGGTGGCGGCGCCCTGGTACGACACCGGCGCCAGCCGCTCCATCGCCAGCCTGGCATGAGCCGGGTCCCAGCGCAGCAAGGCCAGCTCGGCGCGGTGCTCCCTGAGGGTCGGCAGTCCGGCCGGCGCGCTCTGCAGCAGCACGAGGGACTTAAGCCGGCCCCCCGAGCAGTCCCAATCCGGCCGCATGGCGTCCAGGCCGGCGGTCTGGAGCCACTCGCGCTCCCAGTCCTTCAGGTCTTTCCCGCTCGCCTCCTCGAGGGCGTCGAAGAACCCCCGGGCCGTGGCGTTGCCGTATGCGAAGCGCTGGAAATAGATGTCCAGGCCCTTGCCGAAGGCTTCGCCGCCCAGGAGATAGCGCAGCTGCCGGAGGCTCGCGGCGCCTTTCCCGTAAGTGATGCCGTCGAAGCTGGAGCGGGCTTGGTCCGTGTCGGCGATCTCCACCTCCACCGGGTGCGTGGTGGCCGTCTGGTCCTGGAGATAGGCGCCGGCCTTGGACCCGGAGTAGAACAGTGGCCAGGACTCGGCCTTGAACTCCGTGGCTTCGGCGCCGGCCAGGTAGCCCATCAGGTCGGCGAAGCTCTCGTTGAGCCAGAGGTCGTTCCACCACTTCATGGTGACCAGGTCGCCGAACCACATGTGCGCGGTCTCGTGGGTCACCAGCAGGGCGCGCCGCACGTGCTGGCTCCGGGGCTTGGGCGAACGGAAGACGGTCAGGCTCTCGTTGGCGACGATCACGGCCATGTTCTCCATGGCTCCAGCCGCGAAATTCGGGACCAGGACCAGGTCCAGGCCGTGGTACGGATACGGCCGCGAGAACTCGCGGGCGTAGAATCCCACGGTCTGGCGCAGGACTTCGAGGAGCTCCTCCGCCTCCACGAACTGGGCCGCCGACTGCCGCGCCAGGACCCGCAGCGGGACGGCGCCGGCGCGGCCGCTCCAGATACGGAAGGGCCCGGCCGAGAGGTTCAGGAAATAGGTGCTCAGCTTCGGGGTGCGCTCGAAGACCCAGGAGCTGCGCGGACCTTGCCTGACGACGCGCTTTACGGGCGCGCTGGCCACGACCTCCCAATCCGCGGGCGCCTCGACCGTCAGGTCCACCGCGGCCTTGAGGTCGGGCTGGTCGAAGCATGGGAAGACCGCGTGCGCGTAATACGCCTCGAAATGATTGGACAGGTAGACGCGGCCGTCGGCCACATCCTTGAACCGGCCCAGGCCGTTGCCGTTGTTGACGTAGGCCCGGGTGTAGTCCACTTCCAGGAGGTTCCCCGCCTCCTTGAGCTCCGCCGCTTTGAACCGTAGGCGCTGACCGTCGTAATGGGCCGCGACTTCGTCTTGGGAGAGGGACTTCCCGTTCACCACGAGCCTGCGGATCAGTCCCGAATCGAATTCCAGGAAGACGTCGCCGGCGCCCGCCTCGGGGCGCAGACCGAAACGGATCTCGGCGGCGCCGTCGAACTCGTCGCGCTCGGCGTCCACCTTGAGGGCGAGGGTATAGCCCAGGTCGGCGATCTGCCGGTAGCGCAGCGCCGCCTCGGACTCGGCCAAGCGGGCCGCCTGGCAATCCCACGGAAGAAGGAGCAGGATGAGGACTTTGATCATCACAAGCGCATCACTGCTTGAGCGTGCGCATCGCGGAGGCCGCGGCATCGAGCAGGGGCCGGGCGGAGACCGGCGAGCCCACGGCCTGCCGCATCCACTCGTCCGGGGTCACCGCCCCGATCTTGCAGACGCGCTCCATCTCGCTTGCGAAGCCGTGCTGCCGGAAATAAGCCTCGACCTGCGCGGTCACGATGAAGCCCACCGGGTAGTCGGGAGTATAGAGAGTGGACGCGACCAGGTGCGAGTAGACCGCCAGGATCGGGCTGTCCTTTTCACCGTAGTAGGGAGAGAACCAGCGGTTCCAGACCTCCCGGGCGATGCCGAGCACGGCCTGCTTGAACTCGGCCGGCGCGGCCCGAGGATGCGCGTAGAGCCACTGCCAGCTCCGGATGTCGACCAAAGCGACCCCAGCCAGCTGCCGAGAGTCCGAGAACCGGTCCAAAGCCTTCAGGGAGTCGTCGTCCGGGGCATAGCCCAGGATCTCCATCTGCTTGGCCTGCATGATGAAGGCGAAGCCCTCGCTGAAGGCCTCGCTGGGCGTTCCCCGAAGCAGGTAATGGTCCATCCCGTACAGGGAGAAGACATGCTCCACGCAGTGGCCCAGCTCGTGCATGGCGGTGCGCAGGTTGTGGGAGTTGAGGCCGTTCTCGACGCCCTGGGCGTAGAGGTGGGCCTTCTCGCCCCGCATCAGGGGCTCCATGGAGCGTCCGCTGCCGCGGGATGACTCCACCACGATATGATCGGCCAGGAAGCGGGCCGTCTCCGGCGCGAAGCCGACCACGGTAAGTATGCGGGGCAGGTCGTCCTGGAACGCCTGCGCGGCAGGATATCTCTGCCGCAGGGTCCGGTCCAGCTCCTCCATGGGATGCGACGTGATGCTCCGGAAGCCGTTGTACCAGATGTCGAAAGGGAGCAGTTCCCGCCCCAGGCGCTTGCGGATGAGGGCGGCGAGCGGGGCCTCCTGGTCGGAGTCGAGGATGGCCTCGATGAGCCCCTGCGCCTGGGTCAGCTTCATGCCGCGCCCGAGCTCGAAGCTGCGGTCGAGATAGGTCGGCAGATCGGGGTAGTACCGGTCCTCCCCGCGATTGGCCCGGAACACGTCGAGCCACTCGGCGTATCTCCGGTCGGGCTCGCGCTCCGCGGGCTTGCCGTCGATGGTGTTGGCCAGCGGGTCCCAGCGCGAGGGCCGGGCGATGGCGGCGGCCGGGATCTCCTGGGTGACGATGCGCTCCATCACGGCGTAAAGCAGCTTCTGTTTGCCCAGATTGGCCGCCGGGTCGGAGTACAGCGCCTTGAGCTTGTCCCGCAGACCCCAATGGGACACCAGGAATTCGCCATCGGAGAACACCGGCGCCTGGCCGCCCGCGGTCAGGCTGCCCGTGAAGACCTTATAATCGGCGATGTAGGCGTCCGCCTCCGCCTTCGCGGCGGCGGTCTTCTGCAGGGCCGCACCCGGCACCCGATGCGCCACCAGCCCGAGCAGCCGGTACTGCGCCCAATCGCGGCGCGTCCAGGAGCCGCCCTCCTTGAGCGCCTCGGCCAAGGTCCTCTTCTTGAAATTGAGCAGGATCGTGAAGGCGAGCTTGCTCTGGAACAGATCGTCGGCCAGGTGCGCCTCCGGGCTGTAGCCGCCGAAGAGCCTGTCCACCGCGAGCAGGGGGCCGGTGTCCGTGTCGGCCTCCCGGTGCACATCCACCGACATCGCCCGGAAATGGCCGAGGACAGCCTCCAGCTTGCTCTCGAAGCGGGCGAAGGTGCCGTCGAGCGGCTGGCCGGAGACGAAGTTCCCGAGGCAGAACCGCTCGAAGTCCCGCGCCGTCCCGTCGGCGTCCGTCCACAGCGTGGCCGCCTGCCGCACCCCGGCCTGCGCGCGCTCCCGCTCCGCCGGGGGGGAAGCCCGCTGCAGCTTGGCGATCACCGCCCGGATCTCGCCCTCGGCGAGCCCGCCCCGCGCGGGTGCCGGGGCCGCCAGCATGAATAGAGCCACCATGATCCAGAAAATCCTCATCCTCGATCTCCTTGCGTCCCCGGGCGGCATGGTGAGGATTATGCCGCTTGCGGGCAGAGGGCGTCAAGAATCCTCTGGCGGCGGTCTGGCCAATCCGCGGCAAATCCGCGGCATTGACAGCCGCGGTCGGATAGGCTAGGCTGGGGGCATGCGGCGGGAGGTTTGAATGGCATCCATCATGGCTCTTTTCGCGTTCGCCGGCGTCTGCTTTTTCAGCGGGCCGAGCTTCGCCGCCGAGACCGCCGCGGAATATCAGTATCAGGAGACCAAGGACGTCGTGGCCCTGGTCGAGGACGCCGCCAGCCTGGTCGAAGCCAAAGGCGAGGCCGCTTTCCTTGAGTTCAAGAAAGCGGAGAGCCGGTGGAGGCACGGGAGCCTCTATGTCTTCGTCATGGACACGGACGGGCTCATGGTCGAGCATCCCGACCCCGCGCTGGAGGGCAAGGAGCAGCTGGGACTCATGGACCTGAACGGCCGGCCTATCTTCAAGGGCCTCATGGCGGCGGCCGCAGACAAGCGGCGTGATGGCGGGTGGTTCCATTATCAATGGCCTGAGCCCGGAAAATCCTTCCCGGACTGGAAGTCGACTTTCGCCAAGCTGGCGGCCGCCCCCTCCGGCAAGAGCTACCTGATCGCCTGCGGGGCCTACGGCATGAAGATGGAGCGGGCGTTCGTGATCGACAAGGTCGCAGACGCGGCCGCGCAGATCGAACGGGACGGGAAGGCGGCGTTCGACCGGCTCCGGTCCACCGCCGGGGAATTCCGCTTCAAGGACACCTATGTGTTCGTCTTCGCTCCGGACGGGACGGAGCTCGTCAATCCCGGGTTCCGGAACCTGGAAGGCCGGAACCTGCTCGAGCTCAAGGACACGCAAGGCCAGCGCCCGATCCGGGACATGATCGACCTGGCCAAGGGCCGCGGCTCCGGCTGGGTGGACTACATGTGGCCCAAGCCCGGAGACTACATCCCCGCCCAGAAGTCGTCGTACGTCCGCAAAGCCAGGCTGGGCGACGGCTGGGTCGTGGTCGGCTGCGGGGTCTATCTGGAAGGAGCGGCCAAAGCGCCGGCGCCGGCTCCCAGCGCCGACGCCCGGCGGATCATCCGCCTGGTCCAGGACGCCGCCGCGCTCCTGAAGGAAAAAGGCGAGAGCGCCTTCCCGGGATTCCGGAAGAAGGGGAGCCGCTGGTTCGACGGCGACACCTACCTGTTCGTCTGGGACATGGCGGGGAAAAGGATCTTCCACGCGGCCGATCCGAGCTCCGAGGGCCAGGATGTCCATGACCTCAAAGACGTCCAGGGCCGGCCGATCGGCAGGATGTTCCTCGACACGGCCGCGGGAGCGCCCGGGGAAGGCTGGGTCCACTATCTCTATCCCAAGCCCGGCGACATCTTCCCGACCTGGAAGAGCACCTTCATCAAGCGGGTGACTTTCCCGTCGGGCCGGGACCACATCGTGGGCTGCGGGGTCTACAACATGCGCATCGAGGAGGAGTTCCTCTCCGGCGCGGTCGACGCCGCCGCCGCGCTGATCGAAAAACAGGGGCGGGACGCCTTCCCGGCGCTCCGCGACAAGAACGGACCGTTCATCTTCCTGGACACGTACGTGTTCGTGGTCGCCGCGGACGGGACCGAGCTGGTCGTCCCCGCCTTCCCCGGCCTGGAGGGCAAGAACATGATGGATTTCAAGGATGCCGCCGGGAAATACGCGGTGCGCGAATTCATCCAGGCCGCGCTCGCCAAGGGCACGGCCTGGGTCGATTACATGTGGCCCAAGCCCGGGGAGACCGCGCCTTCCCGGAAGCACACCTACGTCAGGAAAGCGGCGCACGGCGCGGAGACCTTCATCGTGGGCGCCGGCGCATATCCGTTCTAGCCGGCGCGCGGCCGCCCGGCGGGCCCTCCAGAATGGTATCATCGCCTCCGTGGCCAAAAAGCAGCCATTGAGCCGGCTCGCGCAGATCAGAGAATGCCTCCTTTCCCTCAGAGGAGAGTGTGACGACGACATACAGAAGGTGACGGAGCTGTGCGGCCGGCTCATGGGCGGCGACTCCGCGTTCTACAACCGCCTCGAAGGCCCGCTCCTGCGCACCTGCGCCAAGTGGCAGGCTCCGCCCGACCTTCCGGCCACGAGCCCCGCCGAAGGGCATATCTGCTGCGAAGTCATCCGGAAGGGCGGCGCCGAGCCCTGGGTCATCCGCAACCTGGACCAAGGACCCTTTGCCAAGGACCCCAATGTGTCCCGCTACGGGCTCAAGACCTACATGGGCCATCCGGTCATGTACGGCGGCAACGGGATCGGCTCCTTATGCGTCGTGTTCCAGCGCGACCACGAACCATCCGCCGAGGACCTCGAGCTCTTCGGCATCCTGGCCGCGGCCTTGGGGGCCGCGGAAAGGTGGAGAGTGACCCTGGAGGGACTGCAGGAGGCCAAGGGGTTCCTGGATTCCATCGTGGAGAACGTCCCGGACATGATCTTCGTCAAGGACGCCCAGGACCTGCGCTTCGTGCTCTTCAACCGCGCCGGCGAGCGCCTGCTGGGCTACGACCGCGGCGAGCTCATCGGCAAGAACGACTACGACTTCTTCCCCAAAAAGGAAGCCGACTTCTTCACGAGCAAGGACCGGGACGTCATCGATAAAGGAGAACTCCTCGACATACCGGAGGAGCCGATCCAGACCAAGAACGGCCCGCGCCTGCTGCACACGAAGAAGATACCCATCCGCGACCAGGCCGGACGCAACGCGTTCCTGCTGGGCATATCCGAGGACATAACCGAGACCAGAAAGCGGGAACAGCAGATGCTCGAGGCGCAGAAATTGGAGTCCCTCGGCCGCCTGGCCGGCGGCATAGCCCACGAGTTCAACAACATACTGACCGGCATCATGGGATTCGCCAGCATGGTCAAGAGCTCGTTGGGGGAATCCCACCCCAGCAAAGACGATGTCGAAGAGATCATAGTCGCTTCCAGGCGCGCCGTCGACCTGGTCAGCCAGGTCCTGACTTTCAGCCGCCAGGTCCCGTCCCAAAAGAGCATCTTCAATCTCAACGAGCTCATAGAGCGCAACCTCAAGATGGTCAGGGCCGCGGTCGGCGAACGCATAAAGATCCAGCTCGACTTGGCATCCGACCTCCCGACTATCAACGCGAACTTCGCCCATATGGAGCAGGTCCTCCTCAATCTCTGCCTGAACTCCCGCGACGCCATGGCGGAGACCGGCTGCCTGCGCATCGAGACCCATGCCCGCAGGCTCGAATCCCCCCTGAGCTGCGCGCAGGGCTCCTTGCCCGGCGGGGCCTACGCGGTCTTGACGGTCGCCGACGACGGATCGGGCATCGCGCCTGAGGACCTCAAGCGTATCTTCGAGCCGTTCTTCACCACGAAAGCGGTCGGCCAAGGCACGGGACTGGGGCTCTCCATCTGCTACGGCATCATAAAGGAGCACGGCGGGTCCATAGACGCGAAAAGCGCGCTCGGCCGCGGCACGGCCGTCCAGGTCTATCTGCCGGCCTGCGCGCAGGCGCAGGCCGAGCCGGAGGCCCCGGCCGCGGCCGCGGCACACGTCAAGACCCGATCCCACCCGACGATACTGATCGCGGACGACGATGCGGTCATCCGGAGCATGCTTCAGAAGATCCTGCAGATGCAAGGCTTCACGGTCCTGGCCGCGCAAGACGGCGAGGAAGCCGTGGGATTGTTCCAGGCGCACATGGCGGAGGTGGACATCGTCCTGCTGGACGTGATCATGCCCAAGCTCGACGGGGTGGGCGCCTACGAACGCATCCGCGGGCTGCGTCCCGACACCAAGGTCGTCTTCATGAGCGGACACGCCACGGCGCAGGCCGAGGCCGTCATCCGCAGCCACCCCGGCGGCTTCATCTCCAAGCCCTTCCAGCCCGATGAATTGGCGCGCCGATTGCAGGAGGTCCTGAACGCATGAAAGGGCGTCTGCTCGTCGTCGACGATGAGCCGTCCATCCTGGCCGCCTTCTCGCGCTATTTCGGCGACCTGGGCTATGCGGTGACGCCGGTCTCCAGCGCCGAAGAGGCCCTGGCCGCGGCCAAACGAGAGCCGTTCGACTTCATCTTCCTCGACAACGTGCTTCCCGGCATGAGCGGCCTGCGGGCGATCCCGGAGCTCTCGCGCCGCAGCCGCGCCCCCATCCTGATGATGACCGCGCATTTCGATGAAGAGCTCAAAAAGGACGCCCTGCTGCTGGGCGCCGCCGACTTCCTGCCCAAGCCCCTCGACTTCGAGGCTTTGGCGCGGCGCCTCGCGACTCCGACTTCGGGGGCCTGAGCCCTAATCCTCGCCCAGTTCCGCGAGCGCGGCCGCGGCCGCGGCGCGCACGGCGAGATGGTCGTCGTCCTTGAGTTTTTTGAGGGTCAGGACGGCCCGCGCTCCGCCGAGCTGGCCCAGGCTGTGCGCGATGACCAGCCGCAAAGCCGGCTCGGCCGCGTGGATCGCCTCGGTCAGCGGCAGCACCGCCCGCCGGTTGCCGGCCTTGCCCAGGATCTCGGCGGCGGAGATCTGCAGGTTGCCGCCCTCGGCCTCCAGAAGCTGGACCAGAAAATCCAGCCCGGAGCTGCGGTCGAGCTTGGCCAGGTAGTACGCGGCCAGCCGCGCCGCCGGATCCCCGGTCAAGGACGACTCCAGCATCCCCTCCAGCGCCCGGACGCCCTCCTTGCGGCCCAGGCGCGCCAGGCCGTAGGCGGCCGGAGCCGCCTGCAAGGCGTTCTCCGCCTTGAGCAGGCGCTCCAGGGCCGGCCGGCCCCGGGCGTCGCCGACGGCCCCCAAGGCCTCGCAGGCCGCCTGGCCCAGGTCGCCGCCGCGCCCCGCCAGCTCCGCCAGGGCCTCGACCGACTTGCGCTCCCGCATCGTCCCCAGGGCCCGGACCGCGGCTTGCGCCACGGCCGGGTTGGGATCCGAGAGGGCCTCCATGAGGGCCCGGCCCGCGGCCTCCCCGCCGACGCGGCCCAAGGCCTCGACGACGGCCAGGCGCAGGACCTGGACCTGGGCCGTGAGGTCCATCTGCTGGCGCAGGCCCACCAGGTAGTCCCAGGCTCCCAAGAGGGTCTCCGCGGCCTTGCGGTCGCCCAGGCGCCCGAGGGCCTCGACGATGACCGCGGAGCGCCGCGGGCTGTCCTGGCGCACGTCGAGCAGGGCCAGCAGCGGCGGGACCGCGGCCTTGGGCTTGCCCGAGAGGCCCAGGTCCCGGATCAGGCGCAGCTGGCCGTCGCCTTGGGTCTTGGGCAGAAGCTTGAGCAGGCGGCCCACCGAGGGCCGGGCCGCGGCCGGCGCTGACGCCAGCAGGATGATGAGGAGGCTCAGGAGGCGCGCGCTCAGGCCGCTCATTCGGGCCACTATACCAATCCGCCCGGCGCGCGGACAAGGCCGGCCCGGGCTTGAGGCCTCGGGCGCAAGGGGCTATACTAGAGCCATGCTCGGCGCCGCCCTAATCATCAGCCTCTGCCTGCCGGCGGCGGCCGACGAACGGCCGGCGCCGGTCCCTTTGCCCCCCGCTCATGAGCAGGCCGCCGGGCCCCAGGACGAACCGCCTGAGTCCGACGTGACGCCCAGCGCCCAGGAGCTGCGGCGCATGCGCCGGGCCGAGCGCCGGGCTCGGCGGCGCGCCGGACGGAAGGCTTCCGACGCGGCCAAGGATGCGGACGCCACTGCCGCCGAGAAGAGCGGGGAAGCCGCGGTCCAGAAGGCCCTGACTATGGGCGAGGCCCTGAAGGGCTCGCTCAAGGACGGCTCCTCCTCGGGGCTCCCGGACGCCGCCTCCGCCCGGGGCGCGATGCCCTCGGCCGGCCCCGTGGCGGGAAACTCGCCCGCCGGACCCGCGCGGCCGCCCGCCGACCCCTCGCAGCCGCGCACCGAGCACGAGCTCGTCCTGGCGGCGCAGTCGGCGTACCGGGATTCGCCCGCGGCCGTGGGCCTCAAGGTCGAGCGCGACGCCTCGGGCGCGGGCCGGCTTCTGCGCGAAGACGGCCGGCCCGCGGCCCCGGCGGACCTCGAGGCCCTGCGCCGGCGCATCGCAGCCGAGCCCCGGGCCCTGATGCGGCGCCCGGACTTCTTCCAGGTCCTGCCCCGTGAGCATTACCAGGAGCTCAAGCGGGATTTCCGCGGCCGGCCGGAGCTCAAGGCCGCGGCCTTCCAGGACGTGGGCCTCACCCCGCAGGACCGCGACTTCGTCTGGGACCGGACCTGCCAGCAGGTCTCCGGCGGCTGCAACCCCAACGCCCGGGAGGGCGGCTACAAGAAGGACTCGGAGGTGGCGCCCGAGGACCTCGACAGCATCTGGAGGCAGGTCTACGGGACCGCGGACACCTTCCTGCAGGCGGTGGTGGGGCGGCGGGCCGCGGCGCCGGACGCAGGCCCCGGCGTGGTCTCCCCCTCGCTCATGGGCCGTCTGCTGGGCCGGCTGGCCTCCTGGCGCGGCTGGTTCTCGGGCGAAGACCCGGGCGATGTGCTCTCCAGCGAAGCGGCGGCCGTTTCGGCGGCGGCCGGCGGTGCCGCCGCGGGCGGACCGGGCCGCATCCGGAGCCAGGACTCGCTGCGCGCCGCGCAGGCCGCGCGGGCGGCGCGCGGCCGCAAGCGCCAAGCCGGCGCGGGGCTGGGTCTGCTGGCCGCGGGAGTCCTGCTGTGGCTGGTCCTGCGCTCTAGGCCTTGACGGGGCGCCGACCCCACGATATCATTACCCCTACGCGAAGCCCAGGAGGCCCGCCCCATGCTCAAGACCATCCTTCCCCTCGCCGCGCTGCTGCTCTGGGCCCCGGCCCTGAGAGCCCAGCAGGGGGGCGACGTCCCCAAGCGCCTGGAACGCAAGGCCGAGACGATCGCGCATAAGGACGCCGACTTCGCCAAGCTCAACGACGCCGAGGAGCGCCTCGTGGTCTCGGCCATCGCCAAGAAGCTGCGCGACGTCCGCCGCTACAACTGGACCCACCTCTTCAGCAAGAAGAGCCTCTCCAAGACCGACGTGGGCGTCTACGTGGACGACGCCGACCTCGACGCCCTCTACGCCCGCTACGCCAAGTCCATCAACAAGCGGGAGGTGGTCTCCGAGCAGCAGAAGCAGGACGCGGCCCCGCCTCCGGAGCTCGTGGCCCGGCCGCCGGCCGTGGAGTTCATCGAGGTCCACGGCGACCCCTTCCACGGCCTGTTCCAGGACAACGAGTGGGAACTGCTCGGAGGCTCGGACGACGCCCAGGACCTGCAGGCCCAGGCCGACGACGCCCTGGCCCAGGCCGGCCCCCAAGGCCGCATCACCGGCCTGACCATCCACTCCTCGGCCAGCACTTTGCTCAATACGGGCAAGGCCGCGGCCATGAGCCATCTGCAGCTCAGCCAGGCTCGCGCCAACGCCGCCCTCAAGTACATCCTGGCCTACCTCGACGGCAAGGGCGTGCGGCTCGACCAGAGCCAGGTGACCGTGGACGCCTCGGGCGAGAACGGGGACGGGACCTCGGGCCCCGCCGCCCCCTCCGGCAAGGGCGCCAAGGGCAACGGCCAGCCCGCGCTCAAGGACACGGCGGACTACGACCAGTACAAGTTCGTGGATGTGAAATTCCTGGTGGAGAAGCCGGTCGAGAAGGACGTCCCGCCCGAGATCATCCAGAAAGAAGGGGACACGCATTCCCGGGTCGTGACGCTCGACATCGACGTCAAGACCAGCCACTGGCTCAAGTTCCGCCGGCACACGCACCTGCGGGTCACCCACCGTCACACGCCTCGGCGCCACCCGGGCAAGCACAAGGCGATCGGGTGCCCTGACTTCCACTGACCGGACTTGACTTTCACGACCTCACCCTCTTCTTGTGAGATATTGGGGGTTCATCGCGAGCCTTCGTTTTTGCAAAAATTCTGCTTAATTAATAATCATAATTCACATCGCGCGCGCGATGTGAATTACTTCATAAAATCCAGCAGAAATTTTCAGAAAGTGTAGGGAATCCCGCATGCCCAGGTATGCTTCTCGCGGCTGGCGCGGCGTTCGCCGCGCCAACCCCGGTGCCGCCCTTTCCTCATCGGCGCGAAATCATAAAGGCTAGTGGTCAGCCCCTCTTGGGCACCTGCGGCGTGCAGGTTCCGGCGCTGTGCGCCGGAACCTCCTGCAACGGCAACGAAGAGAGAGGGTGAAGTCGAGTTGACTTTTTCTTGCTCCCCTCCGGGCACACTATCAGTGACCGGAGGTGCGTCATGTTCAAGAAGCTCGCGACCGTCGCCGCGGGAGCGCTGCTTTTGGCTCTGGCCGTTTACGGAGCCCGCCTCTGGGTTCAAGGCGCGCGCCGCGACGCCGGGGCGCGGGCGCTGGCGCAGACCGCCGGCTGGCCCGAAGGCCCGAGCCTGGCCGCCCGGCTGATGGTGGAGGAGTACGGGCCGCCGCAATGGGCGAGCGCGGGCCGTCTGGAATGGTTCGTGGTCCCGCCCTGGAAGAGGATCGTGGTGCGCAGTTCGCCGGCCGGCTTCCTGGAGCACGCGGTCTCCTACAGCATCCCGCGGGACCGGCTGCCGGCCCTGCTGAGCTTCGGCCGCGGCCTGCGCTTCGACCCGGAGCAGGGAGAGCTCGCGGCCAGCGGCGACAGCGAGGAACACAACCTCCTCTGCCTCAACCTCGCCAGCGACATCGCCCGGGGAAAGATGACCGCGGACCAAGCCCGCCGGTTCTACGACGACACGCTCAGGAAGTCCTACGCCGGGAAGTCCTCGCCGTATCTGGAGCGCCTGCTCTTCGCCGCGCCCCTGTGGCCCGAAGCGGAACTGCCGTTACCTTGAGGAGGTCCGGCGCAGGAGGCCCTGGCAGGTGTCTGCGGCCAGGGGCACCTCGCTGCAGAAGCGGTAGTCCGCCCGCTTGGCGGAGGCGTCCACGTTGGCGCTGCCGTAGACCTTGCCCGGGGCGGGCACGGCCGTGCCCATCAACTGCATGCCGGTAGCCTGGTAGAAGATGCGCGCGCCGCCCGCGGCGAAGCGCAGAGAGAAGCCCAGCTCGCCCAAAGGGGTCTCGGCCAAAGCCGCGCAGGTGTCGGGCTTGGGCCCGGCCAGCAGCCGGACCTCGCCCGAGACGGGCTCTCCGCCGTCCGGTGAAACGGTGTAGCGCGCCGTGTCGCCGCGCAGGTCGAAGGCGACGGCGTACCGCCCGCTGCTGCAGGTCTGCCGTCCGGACCAGGAGCCCGCGTAGCGCTGCGCGGGCCGGCAGGCGGGGGCCTCATGGGCGTTCATGAGCCCCCAGGCCGCCGCGGCCGCCGGGAGGAGGAACGCCGCGGCGAGAAGGCCGGGCTTCATTCGAACTTGAGCAGGCAGGTTTCTTTGCGGCCCTTGCGCAGGAGGAGCCAGCGCCCGAAGAGGAGCCCCTCGGCGGTGATCTTGGCTTCCAGTCCGGCCTTGCGGTTGTTGAGGTAGACCCCGCCCTGTTCGACCAGGCGCCGGGCCTCGCCGCGGCTCTTGGCCAGGCCCGCCTTGACCAATGCGTCCACCGGGGCCAGGCCGGCGGCCAGGTCCGCGGCCGGGAAGGCGGCGGTGGTGACGTCGGCGAACACCTCGCGGAACACATCCTCCGGGATGTCGCGGACGGCCTCGCTGAACACGACCTCCGAGGCTTTGGCCACGCTCTCGGCCGCGGCCGCGCCGTGCACCAGAGCCGTGACCTCGTGCGCGAGCCGCTTCTGGGCCTGGCGCTGCTCCGGCGTCTTGGCCGTGGCCTCGGCCAAAGCCGCGATCTCCTCGCGGGAGAGGTAGGTGAAGAGCTTGAGATGGCCGACGACATCTTTGTCGTCCACGTTGACGAAGTACTGATAGAAGCGGTAGGGGGTGGTGAGCTTGGCGTCGAGCCAGACGCTGGTGCCCTTCTCGGTCTTGCCGAACTTCTCGCCCGAGGCCGTGGTCAGCAGGGGGAAGGTCAGGCCATAGGCTTCTTTGCTCCTCAGCTTGCGGATGAGGTCGATGCCCAGCGTGATGTTTCCCCACTGGTCGTCGCCCCCGGCCTGCAGCCGGCAGCCCAGCTCGTCATGAAGGTGCAGGAAGTCGTGCGCCTGCAGGATCATGTAGGAGAACTCGGTGTAGGAGATGGACTGCTCGCGCTCGAGGCGCCTTTTGGCCGAGTCCTTCTCCAGCATGTCCTTGACCGTGATGTGCTTGCCCACCTCGCGCAGGAATTCCAGGTAGGAGAACTTGGCGGTCCAGTCCAGGTTGTTGACCATGACCGCGGCGTTGGGCCCCGCGAAGGAGAAGAACCGGCGCAGCTGGCCGCGCACGCCGTCCATGTTCTCGCGGATGGTCTCCAAGGTCTGGAGCCTGCGCTCCTCGGTCTTGCCCGAGGGGTCTCCGATCATGCCCGTGGCCCCGCCCATGAGGATGACCGGGGTGTGCCCGGCCCTCTGCAGGTGGGAGAGCCCCATGATGGTGACCAAGGAGCCGATGTGCAGGCTGGCCCCGGTGGGATCGAAGCCCACGTAGACCTTGAGGGGCGACTGGGCCAGAAGGCCCTCGATGTCCGGGCTGGTCTTCTGCTTGATGAAGCCGCGCCATTCGAGTTCCTGGTAGACCGGGGTCTTCATAGCTGATGATTATACACAATGCCTCTTCACTGGGGCGCCGCGCCCGGGATGGGGTCGGCCGGCCCCCCGGGCAGAGGCGGCCCGGGCTTGACGTCGGGGATCTTGCCGTCCAGGGCTTCGAGCACCCAGGCCTTGAACCGGCCGTCCTGCAGGTAGCGGTAGAAGTCCCGGCCCGGGCAGTCGGTCTGGTCCGGCGCCGCGTCCTGATGGCCCCGGACATGGGAGAGGTCTATGCCGTGCTTGCGGCAGAGCCAGGCGGTCAGCCGGGCCGCCGAGCGCAGTTGCTCGACGCTGGGGCGCTGGAGATTGAAGTCGCCCATCAGCTCCACCCCGATGTTGCCCTTCAAGGCATAGTCCGTGTTGCTCTCCGGCTCGTACTCCACCGGCCGCCCCTCGAAGATGCGGCCGTCGGGAGCTATGAGGTAATGATAGGGCAGGTCGGGCCAGAAGGTGTCGCGCGGCGGATTCTCCAGGCGCGCGCGGTTCTGGCCCCAGCTCTGCATCCTGCGCACGAACTCGGCCGGGTCCGCCCCCTTCTTCCACGGATCGCCGGCATGATGGAGCGTCACCCACACCGGGACCTGCCTGCGGGCCTCGGGGATGGGCATGGGCTTGGAGCCCCATTGCGCGCGGGTCACGATCCGAGGCTTGGGGACCGGCGGCGGCTCCGCGGCCCCGGCCGGGCGCGCGCCGCCCAGGCCCAGCAGCAGAGACAGCACCCAGCCCAAGAGCCGCCCGTCGGCTAGGCTTCCTGCTCCTGCTTCTTGGCCGCCTTGGCCTGCTCCACGATCCCCGCCACCAGGTGCGACGGCACGGTCTCGTAGTGCGAGAAGGTCATGGTGTAGGTCCCGCGCCCGCCCGTGATGGACTTCAGCTCGTTGACGTACTTGTACATCTCGTCGAGCGGGACCTTGGCCTTGATGACCTGGCTGCCGTCGCCGGCCTCCATGCCCATCACGCGCCCGCGCCTCTGGTTAAGGCTGCCCGCGATGTCGCCCATGTACTGCTCCGGGACCACGAACTCCACGTCCATGATCGGCTCCAGGATCACCGGCCGCGCCTTCTCCAGCCCTTCCTGGAAGGCGTAGCGCGCCGCGATCTGGAAGGCGATGTCCTTGGAGTCCACCGGGTGCATCTTGCCGTCGTAGACCGTGGCCCTGACGTCCATGATCGGGTAGCCCGCCTGGATGCCCAGGTTCAGCGCGGCGCGGATGCCCTTCTCGCAGCTGGCCATGAACGGCGCCGAGATGGCCCCGCCCTTGATCGCGCTGGCGAACTCGAAGCCCCCGCCGCGGGGCAGAGGCTCCACGTGCAGCCAGACCTCGGCGAACTGCCCGGAGCCGCCGGTCTGCTTCTTGTGCCGGTACATCCCGCTGCCCTTGGCCGTGATGGTCTCTTTATAGGCCACCTTGGGCGTGCCCACGTCCGCGCCCACGCCGTAGCGCATGCGCATCCGGTTGATCATCAGGTTGATGTGGATGTCGCCCATGCCCGCCACGATCATCTCCTGGGTCTGCTCGTCGCGGGTCAGCTGGAAGGTCGGGTCCTCGGCCGTCAGCTTGTGCAGGGCCGTGGAGATCTTGTCCTCGTCGGCGCGCGACTTCGGCTTGAGGGAGAACGAGATCGCGGGCTCCGGGAACTGGATCGGCTCGACCTTCAAGAGCGCCTTCTCCTCGGAGAGGCAGTCGTTGGTGGAGGTCTCCTTGAGCTTGGCCACGCAGGCGATGTCGCCCGCGGCCGCCGCGTCCATCGGCGTCTGGTTCTTCCCCATCAAGGAGAAGATCGGCCCGATCTTCTCCTTGGCGCCCTTGTTCACGTTGTAGAAGCCGGAGTTGGACTGCACCTTGCCCGAGTAGACCTTGAAGATGGAGATCTGCCCCATGTAGGGGTCGGACAAGGTCTTGAACACCAAAGCGCAGAACGGGCCTTCGGGATCGAGCGGCAGCTCCTTCTTCTCGTCGCTGCCGTTGGTGGCTTCGACCGCGGGCCGGTCCGCCGGGGAAGGCAGATAGGCCTCGATCGCGTCGAGCAGCTCCTTGATGCCGATCATCGGGACCGCGCCGCCGCAGAGCACGGGCGCGATCTTTCCCGCGGCCACGGCCTTGCGCAGGGCGCCCTTCAGCTCGTCGGCGGAGAGGGCCCCCTTCTCGAGGTACTTCTCCAGCAGGGCGTCGTCCGTCTCGGCCACCGCCTCGGTCAGCTGTTCCCGCGCCGTCTGCGCCTTGGCCTTGTCCTCGCCGGCCAGCGCGTCCAGGCCCTCGCCCGTGAGCAGGTTCGCCACGCCCTTCAGGGACGACTGGCCGCCCTGCGGGTAGGTCAGCGCCACGCAGTGCTTGCCGAAGCGCTTGCGGATGGCCTCCAAGGTCTTGTCGAACTCCGTGTTGTCCTTGTCGAGCTTGTTGACGAAGAAGAACGGCGCCACGCCCCGCTCCTTGGCCATCTTGTAGCCCCGCTCCGTGCCCAGCTCGATTCCGCCCATGGCGTTGACCACCACCAGGCTGGCGTCCACCGCGCGCAGGCCGCCGATCATCTCGCCCACGAAATCCGTGTAGCCGGGGGTGTCGATCACGTTGGCCTTGGCCGCGCCGGCCTTGAAGCTCATCAAGGAGGAGCTCAAGGAGCAGTGCCGCTCCTTCTCGTCCTCGTTGTAGTCCGAGACCGTATTGCCGGCGTCCACGCTGCCCATCCGGGGGATGGCGCCCGCGGCGCAGAGCATGGCCTCGGCCAAAGAGGTCTTGCCGCAGCCGGAATGGCCGGCGAGAATGAAGTTCCTGATGTTCTTGGTTTCGACGTTGGACATGGCGGGTTCCTCGGACTCCGGAGAATCTGGTCTTCCGGGCGCGGGCGCGATGGGGCCCCGCCCCCCTGGGACACATACTGGACGGAGAATTAGAATATAGCATAAGACGGCCCGGTGTTGAGCCGCCCGAGGCTCCCGCGCCGGGTTCGCCAAGGCCGGCTATTTCTGCCATAATATCGCGTCGCATGAACCCGATCACCCTCGGCCGGCGTCTGCGGCTCGCGCTCCTGCTCCTCGCGCTCTACCCCGCCGCGGCGCGGGCCGACCAGCTCCTGCTCAAGAACGGCCGGACCATGGAAGGCATCATCCGCGGCGAGGACGCCGTCGAGGTGACCCTGGACTTCGGCTACGGGACCACGACTCTGCAGAAGGCGGACATCGCGTCCATCCGCCGCTCCACCCCGAAGCAGCGCCGGGCTCTGGAGCGCCGCCTCCTGGGCGTGGCCGCCAAGTCCGGCTCCATCGCGGCGCCCGCGGGCGCCGAGGAGCTCTCCCGCCTGCTGGAAGCGGCCCGGCGCGGCCGGGAAGAGGCCCAGGACGCGCGCCGCGAGCGCGAGCAGATCCTGGACGAGCAGGCCGAACTCGCCGAGCAGGCGCGCGAGCTGCGCGGCCGCCAGCCCCGGCTGGCCGCGGCGCTGGGCTCCGCCAACCCCAACAACCGGCGCGACTACAACTCGCTGGTCGGAGAGGTCAACGCCGTCAACGCCGGCCTGTCGGCCAACGCCTACCAGGTCGAGGAGGCGGGCCGCAAGCTCGAGGCGGGCGAGGCCGCGCTGGGCAAGTACCTCGGCGACTACAGCGCCCTGCGCCGCTACTCGGCCGCCAACCTCCAGCGCCTGCGCGCCGGCGCGCCGGACGAGGCGGCCAAGGTCTTCTACGAGGACGCGGCCCGGGAGCTCGCCGAGATGGCCGCGGAATTCAACAAGCAGGCGGTGCCCTCGCGGCGCGTGGGCGCGCATCTGATCGTGGACGTGGTCTTCAACGGCAAGGTGACCGTGCCGCTGCTGGTGGACACGGGCGCCAGCCAGACCGTGATCTCGCCCGAGGTGGCGGCCGAGGTGGGCCTGGAGGGAGGCGAGGTGGTGCACTCCACGGTGGCCGACGGCCGGCAGGTGGAAGGCCGGCTGATCGTCGTGGATTCCCTGGCCGTGGGCGACGCGCGCGTGGAGAAGACGCCGGTGATCGTGATCGCCGCGCCCGGCCCGGACGCGAAAGGCCTGCTGGGGATGTCGTTCTTGAAGAACTTCATGGTCCAGCTGGACCTGCCCAACAGCAAGCTCATCCTGGAAAGCCTGGCCCCGGCGGCCCCGGCCAAGCGCTAGAGCGCCCTAGGGTACGAAGGGAGGCTGCAGCAGCCAGCCGCGCTCGCGGGCCTTGCCGCGCAGAGGCTCGCGGCCGAAATCCACCACCAGGCGCTCGCCCTGGGAAAGCTCGAGCATCTGCGTGTCCGAGTTGCTGTCCCCCCCGGCCAGCAGGCTCGGCCGGCCCGCCAGGCGCAGGATGGTGTCGGCCTTGCCCTGGCCCCAGGTGCGCTGGGTCAGCAGCGTGGTGAGCCGGCCGCGGCGCAGGCGCACGCGCACGCCGTGCGCGCGTTCGGGCGGGATGCCGGCCAAGGCCGCGAAGCGCGCCACGATCCATTCGGCCGTGGCGCTGACGATGCGCACCTCCCAGCCGGCCTCCTGCAGGCGGCGCACCAGGTCGAACATCTCCTTGTGCGGCCGGATGCCCGAGGCGATCTTGACCGGGCTCGGATCGCCGTCGAAGCCGGCGATGAGCTCCTCGCCCAAGGGCTTGGCCAGCTCCTCGGCTATGGTCTCATCGGCGAAGCGCTCCAGCTCGCCCGGCGAGAAGCCGACCATGAGCTGGACCAGCCAGCCGTAGTCCAGGCCGAGGCCCGGGCCCTCCTTCTTCACGCGCTCGTAGACCTCGTGGAAGTGCTTGCGATAGCGGCGGTACTCCGGGGTCCGCTGCGCCTGGGCCAGCGGCAGCTTGGCGATGGCCTCGTAGTCCGCGCGCAGGGCGTCGCGGCCGAACTCCTTGGGGATGAAGCCCCAGAACTTGTCGCCTTGCTCGAACTTGAAGGCCAGCTCCTTGATCGCGCGGTAGAACACGGCCTCGCCGATGTCGTTGCGGATCATGGTGTTGTCCCAGTCGAAGGTGGCCAGGGGCGGACGCTTGGGGTCGTAGCCGGGGGCGCCCCGGCCGTGCTCGCGGATGAGGCGCTCCAGGCGCGCCTTGTTCTCGGGCAGCCAGGAGCCGGGCTCCAAGACGCTGGGCTTGGCCAAAGAAACGGCCGCGGGCGCAGCCGCGGTCTGCCCCTTGACCCAGAGGCTGAACGCGGTGGGCAAGGTGAGGACCTTGTGGTCCATGACCGGGTGCTCGGTCCAGAGCCAGTCGCCGGGGTCCGGCACGGTCTGGATGCGTCCCACGCGCGAGAGCCCCAGGGCCTCGGCGCCCTGCATGAGGCGCACGTCGCCTGCGCGCAGCACGAGCACCATGTCGCCGGGCCGCAGGAGGCGGTCCAGCATGCGGCCGAGGAGCTCGGGATGGTCCTGCGCGTAGCGCCAGAAGTCCTTGAGCACCAGGACGCGCGGGCCGGCGATGGCGTCTACCTTCCGGGCGTAGTCCTCGAGCCGGCGCACGTCGAGGACCTCCTGGTTGAGGAGGTTCCGGTCCAAAGCCGAGACGTCGAGCCCCAGAACTTTCTCGGCCATGGCGCGGCCGCGGCGGAAGTCGTCAGGGTCGTGCTCGATGGGGAAGGTGGGGCGCAAGAGCGCGGGCACCGCGTCCGGGCCCATGAAGGGGTAGATGAAGGCCGCGTCCTTGGGCAGGTTGGCCGAGACCTCGGCCATGAGGTCGCGGTAATCGAGGAGCTTGCGCTTGGCCCAGGCCTCGCGCTCCTGGTCCGCCTCCGGCACCGCTTGGAGGCCGATCTTGGCATAGCGCGCGAAAGCGGCTTCGCCGGCCGCGTAGAGCCTGCCCAAGGCCGAGGTCTGTCCGGGAGGAGCGAACTCGGGGAGTATTGGAGCGGCCGAGCCGTCGAAGACCCGTCCCAGAGCCGCGGGGAGCTGGGCCGGCTCGGGCGTCGCCAGCGCCGCGGCGGCCGGGGCCATGGCCGGCAGCGGGGCGATGAGAGGCGCCGCTACGGGAACGGGAGCCGGGGTCGAAGGCGACAAGGCCGGAGCCAGGAGCGGCGCGCTCAGCAAGGGCTGGCTGGCGCTGGGCCCCAAGAGGGGATTGGCCAGCAGCGGGGCCGCTGCCAAAGCGGGTATCGGGGCCGGGGCGGTGCGGATGGAGGACAGGGTGAGGGCGGCGTGGGAATCGAGGGCGAGCAGGGCGAGAGCCGCGAGCCTCAGCATGGCAGGCCCCTATATTATCAACACGCGCTAGCGCGCGTATGGGCTGGGAAGGTAAGCGCCGCGCCGGCAATGGTCCTAGGCCGCAATGGGTCTCAGCCGCATGGGCGCAGCAGGCGCGCCAGCCGGGGCATGGGGCCTAGGCGTGCGCGGCGGCCATGGCCGCGCAGAGCGGGCAGTCGGGCTCGTAGAGATCGTCCGAGACCAGGGCGGGCTTCTGGCCGTCCAGGTACTCGCGCAAGGCGCCGGCCACCTGCTCGGCGAAGAGCTCGTCCATGCACACGCCGAACACGCCGTCGGGCCGGTGCAGCGCCACCGTGAATCCCAGCCCGGCCTCGCGGCTGACGCTCAAGGACGAGCTCGGGCCGCGGCGCAGCTCCAGGCGGGCCTCCCGGCAGGCGCGCAGGTTCTCGAAGGCCGCCAGGACGTCGCCGGCCTCGGGCTTGGGGTTGATGAGGGCGTCGTTGAGATAGAGCCGCATGTATCCTCCTGGACCCGGGGGTCCACTATACATACGAGCTCGGGCCCGAAAAGTTCCCTTATGAAAACGCGGAAGCCATCCTTGCGGATGGCTTCCTGGACGGGCGCGGCGACGGGCGCTACTTCAGCAGCCAGAAACCCACGCCGTTCATGGCGGAGAGGTCCGCGTGCCCGGTGCCCACGTCCGTGCAGTTTCCACCGACGACGTTGAGGTAGGTCATGGCGTCGCCGCTCTTCGCGTCGCGCATGAGCGACAGCTTGAAGGCGCAGCCCGCGTAGTCATAATGGAGCACGCCGTCGACCGGCGGAGCCAGGCAGGTCCCCATGATGATGGGCTTGCCGTCGTTGTCCATGGCCCGGGTCCGCATAGTGACCATCTCGCCCTGGCAGAAGCCGTCCTTGCCGCCGAGGATGTCCAGGAAGCCCGTGACGTGCTTGTTGCGGGTCATGTACACGCCGAAGAAGCCTTTGGTGTTGACCACGTGCTTGTAGGCGCTGCCGTCCTCGTCGACGCCTTCGTAGACCTGGGAGCCCCCGGAGCCGCCGCTGAGCTTGAGCTTGGGCAACTCGGGCATGGCGAGCGGCTCGCCGTTGGGGGGAGCGTCGTTGGGCGCGTCGCGCAGGGTCAGCTGGTCGGCGGGCGAGACGAGGGCCTGGCTCTTGTGCGCGCGCAGGAGCTGGGCTCCCGCGATGATGAACGCCGCGACGGCTATGCAGCCGATGAGCTTTTTCATGGGGGACACCTCCGGCAGAGGCCTGGAGTCGGGTACCGGTAAGGATAGCTCCAGTTCATTATCCTGTCAATGGTTCCAGCCGGATCACCGCGCCGGCTTGGCGGGCGGCTCGTAGAGGGCGCCCAGGAACAGGAGCTCGCCGGTCGCGTTGTCCTCGACCGCGTAGAGGAACGGCCGGTCCGCGATGAACTCGAAGGGCGGGGCCGCGGGGCGCGCCGAGCCTCTGGACGCCATGACCACGGCGGTGGCCGCGGCGGCCTCGGTGCCCTCCTCGTTGACCTCGACGAAGGTCTTTTGCAGGACGCGGCTGATGAAGAGGCGGTCCGCGGGCTTGGTCGCCTCGGCCATCCCCGTGAAGTCGGCCCGGAGCCGGTCGAAAGCCACGCCCATGCCCAGGCCCGCGAGGGGCCCGCCGAGCGAGGCGCTGAAATCGAGTTTGAAGCGCGGCAGGCGGACAAGCCCCTGCTTCTCATTCAAGCCGCCGATGACCGCGCGCCAGCCGGCGGCGTTGGCGGTGGTCTCGATGAGAGAATCGAGCGGGCGGCCGGGCGCGGGCAGCAGCACGATCATGCCCAGCCGGCCGCCGCCGTAGGGCAGGCGGAGGGCCTGGAAGCCCTCACCCTCGAAGTAGGGATAGCCGCCGTAGCGCTCCATGAGCGGGCGCCTGACCACGGCGCCGCCGGCCAGATGAAAATCGTCCGGCCTGGTCCGCTCCTTCTTGAACTGGTCCGTCCAACTGCCCTTGAAGTAGACGGCGTTGAGCAGCAGCGCCCTGTCGCCGGGCCCGAACTTGTCCAGGATCGTGGGGATCTTGCCCTCGGTCTTTCCGCTGACCCAGGCATTGGCCTCGTCGGCGTCGGCGGGCATGAAGTCCCGCTCGAAGATCTCGGCGCGGAAGGCGGCGGTCACCGAGGAAGTGAAAGCCTCCTTGAACAGGAAGCCGCGCTTGAGCCAGATCGAGTTGGCCACGCGCAGCGTGACCTTGGGATCGGCCGACATCAAAGAGGCGATCCGGTTGGATTCAAGCGCCAGGTCCTCGGCGAGCGGCGGCGCCCCCAGCGCCAGGGCCATGGCCTTCTGCGTGTCGCCCGCGGAGCCGGCATAGGCCATGGACAGGGCCCAGCGCGCGCTGGAGGGAGACAGGAAGACGTTCTTGGCGGGGCTGGCGGAGGCGACCTTCTTGAAGAGGTCGAAAGCGAAGTCCTCGGGAGTTCGGGGGGCCGGGGCTGCGGCTACGGCTGCGGCCAGAAGAAGGGCTGGGGAGATGTTCATGCTTGGGATTGTATAAAATGGTCCCTTATGCAAGAGCCTATGTTCCGGCCTCCGGCCGAAGCGGACAGCCTGATCCTGCAGGTGGACCGGGGCTGTCCCTACAACCGCTGCTCCTTCTGCGGGATGTACTCGGGGGTGCATTTCCGCCGGCTGACCTTGGTCGAGATCGAGTCTGCGCTGGCGCGCCAGGCCCGCCCGGAGGCGCGGCGGGTATTCCTGGCCGACGGCGACGTCCTGCGCCGGCCTTTCGCCGAGCTGGCCGCGATCCTGAAGCTTTTGGGCGAGCGTCTGCCGTCCTTGGCCCGGGTCAACACGTACGCCACGGGCTCGGCCATCGCGGAGAAATCAGACGCGGAACTGCGCGCCTTGCGCGCTCTGCGCCTGCGCACGCTCTACCTGGGGCTGGAGAGCGGCGACGAGGCGGTGCTCAAGAGCATGCGCAAGGGGGAGTCGGCCGAGCTGATGGTGAGCCAGGGCCTGCGCGCCCAGGCCTGCGGTTTGCAGCTCTCCGTTATGGTCCTGCTGGGCCTGGGCGGCAGAGCGCGCAGCGCGGAGCACGCGCAAGCCACGGCCGCGGCGCTCAACCGGATGCAGCCGCGCCTGCTCTCGGCCCTGCGCGTGATACCGGTGCGGGGCACCGAGCTGCTGGAGCAGATCCGGGCCGGGCGTTTTTCGGAGCTCTCGGAGCACGAGGCGGCGCTGGAGCTGCGGGCCTTGCTCGCCGGGCTCAAGCTCTCGCGCACCGTGTTCCGCGCCAACCACGCCTCCAACGTGGTGCCTCTGGAGGGGTCTCTGCCCAAGGACCAGGCGCGGCTCTTGGCGGAGCTCGACGCCTTGCTGGACTCGGGCGAGCTGGACCAAGACTCGCCCGGCCCCGCGCCGCTCTGGCTGTAGTCGTCAGCGCGTCGCGGGGCGGATGGAGCGCTGGTAGGCCCAGTCGAGGATGTCCGGGTCGCGCGCGGCCTCCGTGCAGAGCCGCTGCGGGCTGGGCCGGATGCCGACCCGGCCGAGGTCGAGGCGGTCCGCGTCCCAGCAGGCAAGGACGGTGATGTCGCCGGTCATCAGGCCCTCGCTGTGGCCATGGCAGGCGTCCATGAGCAGCTTGAGGTCGCAGGCGGCGAGCTCGAAGGCGGACCCGGCCAAAGTCTGCGCGAACAGGGCCCCTCTGGCCCCATGTCCGGGGTCGCGGCAGTCATTGAGGCGCCGCGAATCGTGGAAGAGCGCGAAGAGCTCGATCACTCCGGGATTGGCGCCGGTCAGCCCGGCCAGGCGCAGGCCGTTGTCCCGCACGCGCTGCCAGTGGGCGCTGCCGTGGACGCCGTCGCAGTCGAGGGCGAACTGCTCTTGGATGATGCGCAGCAGCCTGCCGGCAGGAATGCTCTGGTCAGGGCTCATGGCAGGATGAGTTCGTCGAGGGGCCGGCGGGGGCGCGCTTTCGGCGATTCATCGGGATAGCCGACGGGGATAAGGGCCGCGACGTGGAGGTTCTCGTCCCAACCGAAGAGCTCGCGCACCCGGGCCTCGTCGAAGGCGCGCACCCAGCAGGTGCCCAGGCCGAAGTCCAAGGCCCGCAGGGCGATGTGCTCGCCGGCGATGCCCATGTTGAAGGCGATGCCGCGGGCGGCCAGGTCGCGAGGGCCGTCCACGAGGTCCTGGGTGCGGCGGCGGATGCTCTCGGCCATGGGGGCGGGGAGCTGGCCGTCGGCGCGCATGGCGTCTATGGTGGCGATGGTGCCGGCCGCGTAGGCTTTGATGTCCACGCAGCAGACGAGCACCACGGGCGCGGCGCCGATGAAGGGCTGGTCGTTGGCCACGGCCATGAGCTTGGCCTTGGTGGCGGGGTCCTGGACGATCTTGAAGCGCCAGGGCTGGGAGTTGCTGCCGGAGGGGGCCAGGCGGGCGGCTTCGAGGAGCTGGGTGAGGTGCTCTTCGGGCACGGGGTCGGGCTTGTAGCGGCGGATGCTGCGCCGCGCGAGTATGGCTTGCTTGGTGGTGAGCTCTTTCATGTGGGGATGATATCAAACGCGCCGCCGGCATGCGGCGCCAAATCGTGACCTCAAGAGCCGTCGTGGTATAATCTCGACGGCCTATGCCGCTTTCCCGGACTTCGGATCAACGGATCGTCTTTCTCCAGCTGCCGCGTCTCGATCCGGATGTCTCCATGCCGGGCGAGAACGTGATGCTGGCCGCGGCCGGTCTGCAGCACGCGCTGCGTACTTCGCGGGAATGCGCGGCCTGGAGCATCCTGCCCACGCCCGCGGAGCAGGACAGCTCCGATAATGCCGTCCTGGCCGACGCCATCGTCAAGCTCGAGCCGACGGTTGTGGCGTGCACCGTCTATCTCTGGAACGTCGAGCGCAGCATCCGGCTTCTGGGGTCGCTGAAAAAGAGGCTCCCGCGCCTGCGCGCCGTGGTCGGCGGCCCTGAGGTCTCGCGCGACCACCCGCTGCTGGGACCCGCGGCCGGCATTGATGTCGAAGTGGCCGGCGAAGGCGAGACGGTCTTCCCCGACGTCCTGGCCGCGCTGCGCCAGGGGCGGGCGACGGACTGGCGCGGCGTGGGCTGGCGCCGCGGCCGCACGCTGGCCTGGGGCAAGCGCGCGGCGCCGACGCGGCCGCTGGCCGAGTTGCTGCCGCCGGCCGAGGCCGAGATCAACCGTCCGGACGCGCACGGCATGGCTTATCTTGAGACCAACCGCGGCTGTCCGATGCGCTGCGCCTTCTGCTGCTACAATCTGCTGCGCCGCGGCTGGAGCAGCCTGCCGCCGGCCGAGACCGAGCGCCGCATCCGCGTGCTGCGCCGGCGCGGCGTCCGGGAGATCCGCCTGGTGGACCCGACCTTCAACGCGCATCGGCGGTTCCGCGCGACCTTGGCCGCCATGCGCCGAGCCAACGCGGACAAGAAGGTGCGTTTTTTTGTGGAAATCCGCGCGGACACTCTGACCGCGGCCGACGCGGCGGCGCTGGCTGCCGCGAATGTGACCGAGGCGGAGGTGGGCGTGCAGAGCACGGATCCCGCGGTGCTGCGCCGCATCCACCGGCCGGCGCGGCTGGACCTGGCGCGGCGCGGCATCGAGCTTCTAATCGAGCACGGGATCAAGCCGACGATCGACTTCATGTACGGCCTGCCGGGCCAGGGCCTTGATGATCTTTCGCGCTGCCTGGCGTGGCTGGAAGCCTTCCCGGAAGCGCACCAGCAGTTCCTGCCGACCTTGCTTTTGCCGGGGACGGAATTGCGCGAACGCTGCCGGGAGCTGGGCCTGCGCGGCCAGAGTCTGCCGCCGTACCGGGTGCTGGCCACCGATCGCCTCAGCTCGCGGCGCTTGGCCGCCGTCGAGGCGGATGCGGAGCGGCGCATCGGGGGGTTCGACTCGCCGACGCGGTGTTTCGTGGGCCGCCGGCTGCCGGATCTTTTCCCGGAGCGGGTCCGGGGTTTCGAGGCCCGGGGCTCGTCCAACCGCCGCGCCGCGATCTTCTCGGGGGCGGATCTTTTCGCGCGGCGAGAGGCCATCACGGGCTGGATGAAAAAGGCGGTGCGCCGCGAGCCGGATATCTTATGGCAATTCGTTTTTGCGCCGCAGAGCGAGGAGCCGTTGGACCTGCTCGTTGCGGCCATCGCCGCGGTGCGCCGCATGCCGGGGCACTGGCTCGACCGGATGGTTTCGCCGGCCGGCACGACGCGTTTTGCCGCTCGCCGCGTGCTGATGCGGCTGCCGCGCAACCGCACGTTCGATCCGGGCTGGCGCGCCGCGGTCGAGGGTCTGCTAGCCAGCGTGTTCCACTAGAGACTTGCCCTCAGCAAGCGATCCCCGGACGTCTCGGGCGACGGGCCGGGGGATAGGTGATAGCCGGCAGCATGGTGACGCCGCCCGATGCCTCGCGCAGGCGGCGGATGGCCTCATAGAGGGCCTCGATCTGGATGTCGTGGCAGGCGGCCTCGACCTTGAGTTTTTCAGTTTGGTCTCGAGGTCGTCGCTTGGGTCCGCGCCGGGCGCGCCTCAGGTCCCGCCGCGCCCCCCATCCCAGAAAAGCCGCCCCTTCCACCGGTAATTGCCGTGTTTCTCCCGCTCGATCCACCCCATATCCAGCAGCACGTTGATGCGGCGCTTGACCACATCCACCCCAAGGCCCGTCGCCTTCGTGATGTCCGAGCGCGAGAACTCCCCGGCGCGCTCGCAGGCCTTGGCCACCGCCTCCAGGTCCGCGGCCAGCTCGTGCGGATCAGAGCCGCCGTCGGCCAAAGGCGCGGGCGGCGCCACAGGCGTCGGGAAGGGCAGCGAAGGCTGGCGCGGCGCGCGGCGCCAGCCCGCCAAGCCCGCAGCGAAGTCCAGCAGGGCGTCGGCCCATCTGCTGATGGCGCAGAGCACAGCGCTGAATGCAGGAAGCATAGGGGGTCCGGGGACAATCGATTATAGCAATCGGGACCTCACACTAGACCCAAATCCGCCTAGGTCCTTCTCATCCTCCCCCCCGGCCACTTGGCCCAGGCGTTGCCGCCCCCCGCCGGCTACCCTCTCTCTCAAGGCGTATGAAAACCAAACCTTCCCTAATAGCAGCCGCGGCCTTGCTCCTCTGCGCCCCTCTCCAAGCCGCAGTCATCACCGCCGCCCCCGTCTCCGGCATGGCCGTCCCCGGCGGCGCCGCCTCGGCCGTCGGCGCCATGCGCCTCTCGCCCGTCTCCACCTTGCAGCTTCAGCCCGGCCTCCTATCGCCCAGCCTCACACCCAGCCTCGCCCCGGCCGTAGAGGTGTCCGTCCGGCCGGCACCGGCGGAACTTCCGATACCGCAGGTGTCCCCCGTCCCCGCGATCGCCCCCATCGCCGCTCTCACACCGGCCCAGGTCCCGCAGGAGCAAGCTCCCCAAGTCACGACCCAACAGAGCCTCGAGACCCTCGCCGACTCCGCCAGCAAGGGCAAAGACGAGGACATCCCCCAGTTCTACGACCAACAGGCCGCGGTCCGCACCCCCGGCGCCTCCGAGGGCGCCGACGGCCCCAAAGCCGTCCGCATCGAGATCGACGAAGGCCTCAACCCCAACTGGGTCAAAGGCCAGATCAAGCGCAGCCGGCAGGCCGACCCCGCCACCCTCGCCTTGCAGAAGAAGGCCCAGACCAAGGGCTTCCGCAAGACCGCCCTCAACAAGGAGCTCCTGGCGGCGCACAACAACCGCTACACCGACGAGCTCCCCGTCGGCCGCGTCACCGACCAGAAAGACTCCGGCCGCTGCTGGATCTTCGCCGGCCTCAACATGATCCGCGACCAGCTCGTGGCCAAGGGCAAGGTCTCCAAGGACTTCGAGTTCTCCGAGAACTACCTCTATTTCTACTCCCAGCTCGAGCGCGCCAACAAGCACATCGAGAAAGTCATCCGCGGCCTCTACCTCAAGGGCGGCGCCGGCGAGCCCTTGAAGACCTTCGGCAAGCTCAGCCCCGAGGTCGGCGACGGCGGCGGAATGGAAGCCCTCCAGTTCTTGATCAACAAGTACGGCCTCGTGCCCAAGTCCGCCATGCGCGAGACCAAGAGCTCCGGCAACACCACCCTGCTCGACGCGGACCTCGACTACGCCATCGGCAAGACCATGCAGGAGCTCCAGGCCGACGCCCGCAGCCTGGTCACCGGAAAGGGCGGCGGCGGCGTCATGGAGATCAAGCGGCAGGGCCTGGAGCGCGTCTGGAAGATCCTCTCCGCGCACCTCGGCATCCCCCCCACCCGGTTCAACTACGGGACCAAGGCCGCCCGCAAGAGCTATACCCCCAGACAGTTCGCCGCGCGCTTCGCGCGCTTCGACCCCCGCGACTACGTCGTCATCGCCGCTCTGCCCCACCTGCGCCACGGCGTCGCCTATGAGCAAGCCGACTCGAGCCTCGGCGTGGCGGCCAAGAAGAAGGACAACTACAACTGGCGCTACCTCAACGTGGACGTCGACCGCATGGAAGAGCTCGTGGTCAAGTCCATCCAGAGCGGCAAGGCCGTCTATTTCCGCGCGCCGGTGGGCCGCGACATCGACCCCAAGACCGGCATCATGCACCCGGCGGTCTATGACCGCGAGGCCCTCTACGGCGTGGCGGACGCCTCCGAGCGCCTCTCGCGCACGAAGGATTTCGACCTCGGCCTGGAGCGCGGCGGGCATCTGATGGTCTTCACCGGCTTCGACCGGCCCGACGCGAACGGGCCGGTGGTCAAGTACAAGGTGGAGAACTCCTGGGGCCCCAAGGCCGGCGACCAGGGAGTCTTCCACATGTACCGCGAGTGGTTCCGCCAGTACGTCACCTACATCACCGTGCCCCGCAGCCTGCTCGAGAAGTCCGAGCGCAGAGCCTGGGACCGCAAGGCCAGGCCCGATCCGGACTGAGCGCGCCAGGGCGGGCCCAACCCCGGATTCCTCGCCGACGGTAAGAAAATCCGTCCCGCCGAGTAATGGCCCACCCGCCCTGGGGAACTTTTTCGGCCCGAGCTCGTATGTATTGTAGGGAGCCGCGCCCTTGACAGACTGTCGTTTATAGGATACACTTATGATCAGCGACATGCCGCCGCGCAAGAGGAAGGTCCTCCACTATGTCGTCGACGGCAGAGATGTCTTCGGAGAATGGCTTGACCGCCTCGGGGACGTCGCCGGCCGCGCCGCGATCCTCAAGCGCATCGGCCGGGCGGAGGACGGCAACTTCGGGGATCATCGTCCCGTCGGCGCCTGCGTCCGCGAGATGCGCATCGATTTCGGGCCGGGCTACCGCCTCTACTACGGGGAGGACGGACCAAAAGTCGTCCTGCTCCTCTGCGGGGGAGACAAGTCGACGCAGCAGAAGGACATCCGCAGGACTCAGGAGCTGTGGGCGCAGTACCGGAGGCTGACATGAATCGCACCGTTTCTCATCACGAGTACCTGATGAAGCACCTCACCGCCCCGGCGGAAGCGGCAGCCTACCTCGATTCCGTCGCGGAGGATGGCGATATCAGGTTCCTGCTCAAGGCCATCCGCAATGTCGTAGAGGCCCAAGGCGGCGTCGGGGTCCTGGCGAAAAAGACGAAGCTGAGCCGGACCACTCTATACAAGACACTGTCTGAGACCGGCAACCCGGCGGTGAGCACATTAGACGCCATCCTGGCCGTGTACGGCATCCGGCTCGGTTTTTTCCCCGCAGCCCGCGAGCCCGCCGGCCGCCTGCGGCGCTCCGCCTGGCCTGGGTCGCACGGCGGCGCGCAGTACCCGGGCGCCATAATGGGCCATTGACGCGCTGGTGGCCTGCCCAAAGGCCTGTCGCGACACTGCCGCCGCAATCGGGACCGGCCTAGCCGCGCGCCGCGCGGGCCATGGCCCGCCGGGAGATCCAGCCCTGCGTGCCCGTGGAGCAGTAATACACCGAGATGCTCCTCTTGGCCTTGGCCGCGGCCAGAAGCACCTCCAGCGCCGCCTCCTCGCTGGCCTCCACCCCCGACCAGGTCAGCCCGGAGCGCCGCGCATGCGCGCGCCGGCCCGACAGGCGCGAGACATTGGCCGCGGAAGCGAAGAGCTCGTGCAGGATCAGGTGCCGGCAGCCCAGCTCCTCGAGCTGGCCCAGCAGGACCAGGACCCGCCCCTTATCCTCCGGGATCATCGGGATCTCGACCTCCACGTCCTTGAAGACCTCCAAGGCCATGCCCACCGGCGCCGGGTCGTAGCCGTTGGCCGCCAGATTCACGCGCAGGCCGCTCACCCCGGCCGACTTCAGCTGCTTGAGCACCGGCGCGCTCAGAAGATCGCCGTTGGTGTACAGGTCGATGCGCAATGAGCGGCCGAAGCGCTTGCGCAGAGCCCGGGCCAAGGCCAGGACCTTCTTTTTCTCAAGCAGGGGCTCCCCGCCGCTGATGCCCACGCTCTTGACGCCCAGGCTCGCGAGCAGCTCGACCCCTTCTTTCAGGGAGCGCACCGAACGGCCGTGCACGCTCATGCCCGCCGCGCGCGGCTTCGGGTTGAAGCAGAAGAAGCAGTCCCGGTTGCACTTGAGCGTCATCACCAGGTTGCTCCCCTGGCCTTGCAGGCAAGGCCGGCAGCCCATGGGCAGCTGCTTGGTGAAAAGCGTCATGCGCTTCGGCCAGCCCTTGATCCCCGCGGCCCTGAGCTTGCGCAGAAGGGCCGCGCGCCGCTGGCCCGAGTCCTTGGCCGCCGGCGCCAGCAGACGCTCGCGGGCCAGGCCCAAAGCGTAGCGCTGCAAAGCCTCGGAGGGAGCGCGCGGGCGGGTCATGCTAGCGGGATCTCCTGCGCGCCGCACGCACCGGCCGAAACCCGCCGTCATCGACCGGGATGGCCGGGTCGAATGCGCCGCGGTCGACCACGCGCATGGATTTGGCCCCGTTGTGCCAGGCGCTGCCGCGGCCCACGCGGCGTGCGCCGGCCGGCTTGTCCCTGTCCCGGACCCATTGCCAGACGTTTCCCGCCATGTCGCAGAGGCCCTGCTTGGTGTCGCCCTTGGGCTTGGAGCACACCGGCCAGGTGGACTTGCGGCCGCAGCCCCAGCCCTGGCCGTCCATCACGGCCCTCTCGCAGTCCGGCTCCTGGCCGCCCCAGGGATACTCCTGGTCCAGGCCCGCGCTCCGGGCCGCATATTCCCACTCGGCCTCGCTGGGCAGCCTGCCCCCCGCCCAATTGGAGAACACGCTCGCCTGATGCCAGCTCACGCACACCACCGGCTGATCATCGCCCTGGAAAGAGGCGGGCAGGTTCCCCGGCTTCCAGCGCTCTCCATCGTATACGTAGCAGGTCCCATCCGAAAAATGCGGCGGAGTGCACGCCGCGGCCTTCACGCAGGCCTGATACTGAAGGTTGGTCACCGGGGCCTTGGCCATCTCGAACGGCTTCAGCGTCACGCGCCGGCCCGGCTGCGCGGAGCCCTCGGCGCCCGGCATGAAGCCCCCGCCCGGGATGCGGAGCCAGCGCAAGCCGTCTTTGGCCGCCGGCTCTGGCGTTGGCGCCGCGGCCAGCAGAAAGACCGCGCAGGACGCGGGCAGGATGAACGGACGGCACAGACGCCCCAGGTTCGCGATGGACATGACTCAATGATACAAAAACGGCTCCACACCGAGACCTGGGACCCAGAACCCCTAGGCCGTTTGTCCGACGGAGCAGGGGCCCACAAGGCCCAGAGGGAATCATTGAAACAGACCTAGAATCAGGCTATGCGGGGCAGACGACCCGTCGCAGCCGTGTTGGCCGCCCTCATGCTCGGCCAAGCTTGGCTGCCGGCCGGCTTATTTGCGGGCGGAGCCGCGGTCGCGCCCGTGCGCGCAAGCGCGCCGGCCAGCCCGGTCGCAGGCTACAGCGGCGCGGCCTTGGGCGCGGGCCTGGCCAGCGGCCTCGACACCCGGCTCTCGCCTTTAAGCGCCCCATTGAGCGGCCCGATTTTCTCGGCCCAGGCGGTCCCGACCGTCCAGGGCCAGCCAGGCGCCGCGGCCTTGCCGCTCTTGCCCCCCACGGCTCTACCCGCCCCTGCGGCCGTCCCCCAGACCGCGGACCCCGCGGCTCAGGCTCTGGCGGCCTTGCCGGCCTTCGCAGTGGAAGGCGCCCAGCTCCAGGCCGAGGCTCTGGCCCAAGAGCACGGCCGCTTCTCCGAAGGCGCGGCCCGGGCCCGCACGGACATCCTCTCCACCCTCAAGGCCCTCTTCTACGACAAGGCCGCGCAGGCCGCGCGCGCCAAGGAAGTCGAGGGCATAGACCCCGACTGGGTCAAGCAGATGGAGCGCAAGGACCAGCGCCTGCCCGAGACCACCAAGCGCAGGCGCGGCGCGCTGCAGAAGGAAGGCTTCACCGAGGCCGCGCTCAACCGCGAGCTGGTGGCCAAGCACGACAGCTCCTACACCGACGAGCTGCCCATGGGCCGAATCACGGACCAGCAGGACACCGGCCGCTGCTGGATCTTCGCCGGGCTCAACATGATCCGCTCGCTCTTGATGTCCGAGGGCAAGGTCCCCAAGAAGTTCGAGTTCTCCGAGAACTACCTGCACTTCTTCAACATGCTGGAGAAAGCCAACCGCGCCTTCGAGAAGACGGCGGACCTGGCCGTGCAGCGCGCGGACGGCAAGAAGGTCTCCGACCGCAAGCTCCGCGAGGTCGCCAACCTGGACCCCGACAACACCCTCAGCGACGGCGGCGCCTTCGAGTACTTCCAGTTCCTGGTGGCCAAGTACGGCATGGTGCCCAAGGCCGCCATGAAGGAGACCGACAGCTCCAACTCCACCAAGACCCTCAACGACGAGTTGGCCCTCTCCTTGGCCGGCAGCATCGAGGAGCTGCTCGCCCAGACGCGCGGGCTCAAGGCCCCGGCCGCGGCGCGCAAGACCGCGGCGATCAAGAAGGCGGCGCTGCAGCGCGTCTGGAAGATCCTGGCCTCGCACCTGGGCACCCCGCCCGAGACCTTCAAGTACCGCGCCTCCCCCAAGGGCCGCGCCCAGGAGTTCACGCCGCAGGACTTCTCCAAGAAGTTCGTGGGCTTCAAGCCCGAGGACTACGTGACCGTGGCCAGCCAGCCCAACCTGCCCGAAGGCGCGACCTACCGCATCAAGCGCTCCGCCATCGGAGCCGCGCGCAAAGGCGAGCGGCGCTACGACACGCGTTACCTCAACCTGGGCGTCGACCGCCTTGAGGAGCTCGCTTTGGCGTCCTTGCAGGGCGGCCAGCCCGTGTACTTCTCGGCCGACGCCGGCAAGGACATGGACGACGCCACCGGCATCATGCACCCCGACATCTACAAGCGCCCCCGCGCCTACGGGCTGAGCAAGGCCGAGGCCAAAGCCAAGGCCTCGCGGCGCTTCGCCAGCTTCATCAAGGCCGCCGGCGCCAACCACATCATGCTCATGACCGGCTTCGACCGGCCGGACTCCAAGGCCCCGGCGGTCAAGTTCAAGGTGGAGAACTCGTGGGGCAAGGCCGCCGGAGACCACGGAGTGTTCCACATGTACCGAGAGTGGCTGAGGGACAACGTCTACGACATCATCGTGCACAAGAAGTTCCTGACCCCGGCGGAACGGAAGCTTTGGAAGGGGCGGGCGAAGAGCGTCAGCGAGAAGGACATCTACTGAGGCGGCGGCCCTTCAACGGCACGGCCGTCCCCGCGGGGGGACGGCCGGATTTCCGTCCAGACAGCTAGCGCTGTCTGGACGGAAATTCATTTTAAGAGAAAAAGACTATAATCGCTCAATGGCGTACGAAAAGAGCGCTTTGACCGGCGACGCCTGGGGCGGCCTGGCCGCCTCGCTCGTGGTCCTGCCCCAGTCCATCGCCTTCGGAGTGGCCACTTACGCCGCTTTCGGCCCCGCCTACGCGGCCTACGGCGCCTTGGCCGGCTTTTTGGGCGCCGCGGCCATAGGCCTGGCCGCATCAGCGGCGGGCGGAGCGCCGCGCCTGATCTCGACGCCCTGCGCGCCCGCGGCCGCGGTCATGGCCCCTTTGGCCGCGACGCTGCTGCTGCACGTGCAGAGCCCCGAGCAGGTCATGGTGCTCTTGCTCGTGGTCGGGCTCCTGGTGGGGCTTCTGCAGATCACCTTCGGCCTCCTGGGCGGGGGCACGCTCATCAAGTACATCCCCTATCCCGTGGTCACGGGCTATCTCTCCGGCGTGGCCATCCTCATCGTCCTGAGCCAGGGACCCAAGCTCCTCGGCCTGCCCAAGGGCATGGCTTTGACCCCGGGCCTCTGGACGTTGTCGGCATGGCGCTGGGAAGCGGTGGTGGTGGGACTGACGACCATCGCCGGCATCTACGCGGGGCCCAAGCTCACCAAGAAGATCCCGGCCACCGTGCTCGGCATGACCGGCGGCGTGCTGGCCTACCTGGCGCTGGCGCTCTGGCGCCCCGACCTGCGCGTCACGGCCGGCAACCCGTTGGTCATCGGCCCCCTCGGCCTGCAGGCCGCGGGCTTCGGCGCCTGGACCACGCGCTGGGCCGTGGCTGCGGCTTTGGGGTTCTCCCAGGTGCGCGAGCTGCTCTTCCCGGCTTTGACCCTCGCCATCCTCCTTTCCATAGACACCTTGAAGACCTGCGTGGTCCTCGACGCCATGACCGGCACGCGCCACGACTCCAACCGCGAGCTCATCGGCCAGGGCCTGGGCAACGCGCTCTCGGGCCTGGCCGGCGGCATGCCCGGCTCCGGCGCCATGGCGCCCACCGTGGTCAACCTCTCCAGCGGCGGCCGCTCCCGGGCCTCGGGCCTGTTCTCGGCCGTCTTCGTGGTGGCGGCCTTCCTGCTGCTGAGCCGCGCCGTGGCCTGGCTGCCCCTCTCGGCCTTGGCCGGCATGCTCATCGTGCTGGCCGGCCGCATGTTCGACTGGCACAGCTTCCACCTCCTGCGCCAGCGCGCCACCTGGTTCGACTTCGCGGTCGCCGCCGCGGTGGTGGCCACCGCGGTGTCCGTGGACCTGGTCCTGGCCTCGGGCGTGGGCCTGGCCCTCTCCATCCTGCTCTTCATCCGCAACATGATGCACTCCTCCGTGGTGCGGCGCAAGGTCTACGGCGACCAGGTCTTCTCCCACCAGAGGCGGCTGCCCGCGGAGGCGGCGGTCCTGGCGCGCGAGGGCTCCAAGATCGCCATCTTCGAGCTGCAGGGCTCGCTCTTCTTCGGCACGGCCGACCAGCTCTACACCGACGTCGAGCCGGAGTTCTCCCGGCGCAAGTACTTCATCTTCGACATGAAGCGCGTGCTCTCCGTGGACTTCACCGCGGCGCACATGCTCGACATGATCGAGAACCGCCTCTTCGAGCGCGGCGGCCGCCTGCTCTTCGCCAACATCCCCCAGACCTCGCCCACGGGCCAGGACCTGACTTCGTACCTGCGCCTGCTGGGCCTGGCCGACCCGGCGCGGCGCGCGCATCTCTTCCCCACCTTGGACGACGCTTTCACTTGGGCCGAAGACCGCATACTGGCCAAGAACCTGGGGGGCGCGGCGCCCGATTCGCCCCTGCCTTTGGAGGAGATCGACCTGCTCAAAGGCCTGGACCCCTCGTGCCTCGCCGCGCTCAAGGCCTGCACCGGCTCGCGGGCGCTGGCGCCGGGGGAGCCCGTCTTCAAGCAGGGCGACGAGGCGGCCGACGAGATGTACCTCATCCGCCGCGGCCGGGTGCGCATCGAGCTCGACGTGGCCTCGGGCGGCCGGCGCCTGCTGGCCGTGTTCTCCCGGGGCGATTTCTTCGGCGAGATGGCCTTCCTGGACCGCGGCCGGCGCGCGGCCTCGGCCGTGGCCCTGGCCCCGACCGAGCTCTTCACGCTCTCGCGCCGGCGCTGCGAGGAGGCCGCGAGCCGCGACCCGGAGCTGGGCCTCAAGCTGCTCACCCGGCTCTCCAAGGCCCTGGCCCTGCGCCTGCGCCAGGCCGACGCGGAGATCCGCGCTTTACACGAAGCCTAATTCCTATAATTAGTGGACCGGAGGAAACCATGACCAAGAAGAAACACACTCAGACCGATTCCAAGACCGACGACACCACCGGCACCTACGCCTACGACAAGAAGCTGGGCAAGGTGGTGAAAGTCTCCAGCAAGGTGCCCGGAGTCTCGTCGAAAGGCAAGGGCGGAGGATTCGACGACATGCCTTCCGGCGGCGGCTGCGACGGCTGTCCCTCGGGCGGCTCCTGCGGCATGGGAGGCATGGGCGGGATGGGAGGAATGGGCGGCTTCTAGGCTGATGAAGTTCCTCTGGCTCTGCGCCGCGCTCCTGGCTCCCACGGCCTCGTTGGCCGAGGACAGCCAGCCGCCGATGAACCCGCTGACGGCCAAGGCCGTGGCCGAGTTCCAGGCGGGGGCGAAGGCCGCGGCCTGCTCCGACGCCACGGCCGCGCTGGGGATGAACCCCAAAGACGAGAAGGCCATGGGCATCTCCAAGCTGACCTGCGGCGAGAAGCCCATCGACAAGATGGACTTCAAGAAGAAGCCGCAGAAGGACGTGGAGGAGGAATCCGCCAACCTCAAGCCCAAGCCCTTCTCCGGCAAGGCCAACGCTCCCCCGGACCAGCGCCAGCAGCAGCCTCAGCAGCAGTCTCTGCAGGGCACGCAAGGCAGCGGCCTGGATACCGGCGGGCTGCCGGACGAGAACATCCCCTCCCAGGTCATCAGCGCGCCTCCGTCCGGGCCGGGCGTCCTGGACCAGCCCACGCCCTATGACAAGCTCATGGAGTCGCAGTCGCTCTTGTCCCAGGGCAAGCCCGCCGAGGCCGCGGCCGCGGCCCGGCGCGCCGCCGAGCTGCAGCCCAACAACTCGCGGGCTTTCGACGCCTGGGCCGAGGCCACCCGCGAGCTGCGCAACTACGACCAGCTGCTCGCCATCTCCGAGCGGGGCCTGAAGTCCTTCCCCAAGGACCTGGACCTTCTCAAGAACAAGATCTTCGCGCTCAACAAGAAGAAGGACTACGCGGCGGCCATCGCGACCGCCGACCAGGCCCTGGCCCTCTACGCGACGGACGCCACGCTCCTGACCTTGAAGGCTTACGCCCAGGGCCGCAGCGGCGACCATGACGGCATGGTCAAGACCTTGGAGACCGCCTTCGCGCTCGACCCGACCTTCGAGCCGCTCTTGCTGGAGGCGCGCGCCTCCAAGGACGGCGAGCCTTTCCTCATGCCCGGAGACGCCAAGGAGGCGCCCCGCCAGGCCGTCCCGGTCAAGCGCGAGCGTGCGCCGGTCACGGGCCTGCTCATCTTCGGCGGGCTGCTCTTGCTTCTGGCCGTCCTGGCCGCGCTGGCCTTGCTGGGCGTGTTCAAGCGCGGCGAGGCCGCGGCCGAGCCCGGCCCCGAGCCGCCGCCTCCAGCGGAACCGCCCGCCTCGCCCCCGGCCGCTCCGCCGGCCCCCTGATGAGCTATCTGCACGCCGCGGTCCTTGGCTTGGTCCAAGGCCTGGGGGAGTTCCTGCCCATTTCGAGCTCCGCGCACCTGGTGCTGGTGCCCTGGCTCTTCAAGTGGAGCTACCAGGGCCTGGACTACGACGTGGCCCTGCATTGGGGCACCATGATCGCGGTCTGCGTCTATTTCTGGAAAGACTGGGTGGAGCTCCTCAAGGCCGGGCTCTCCAAGGCCGAGTCCGCCCAGCGCCGGCTCTTCTGGGCCATCGCGCTGGCCACCGTTCCGGGCGGCGTCGTCGGCCTCCTGCTGGAGAAGCGCGTCGAACGGGACCTGCACTCGCCCGTCATCATCGCGCTGACCTTGGCGGCCTTCGGGCTTTTGCTGGGCCTGTCCCAGCGGCTGGGCCGCCAGCAGAGGCGGACCGAGGACCTGAGCCTGCGCGACGTATTCCTGATCGGCTGCGCCCAAGCCTTGGCCGTGGTTCCCGGCGTGTCGCGCTCCGGCTCCACCATGACGGCCGGACTGCTCTTGGGCCTCAAGCGCGAGGAGGCGGCGCGGTTCTCGTTCCTGCTCATGGTCCCCATCGTCATCGGCGCCGGGGTCATGAAGCTGCGCCACGTGGGGGCCGAGGCGGCGCACGGCGCCTTCTGGTTCGGGATACTCGTCACCACGCTGGTGGGCCTGGCCTGCATCAAGCTCCTGCTCGCTTATCTCAAGGACCGCGGCGTCGGCGTCTTCGTGGCCTACCGCCTTGTATTCGCCGCCCTCGTTCTCGCCGCGGCCCTGCGCTGATGGGGTCAGACCCTCACACACTTCACAAACCTGCCATGGAAAAGCTCCTGCGCGTGAAGGTGCACCCGGACTCGCGCGAGAACCGCCTGGAGGAGAAAGGCCCGACCGCCTATGAGGCCTGGGTCAAGGCCGAAGCCGAGCAGGGCAAGGCCAACGCCGCGGTGCTCTCCTTGCTCGCCGCGCGCTTGGGAATAGAGGCCAAGCGCCTGCGCATCATCAAGGGCGCGACCGCCCCTTCCAAGATCGTCGCTGTCCTGGGCTAGACCCGTTCTGGTGCCGGTGGTCAACTTTGTCAACTTATTAACTTCCCAATTGGAATAAGTTGAAAAGTTAAGAAAGTTGACCCCCGGCACCGCATTAGGGCGCGTTCCGCTCCCACTGCTCCTTGGCCGACTCTTCTTTCCGCGCGGCGGCCTCGGCCCTCTCCGGCTGGCCGGTCTCGCTATAGAGCTCCTTGAGCTGACGCCAGGGAGCGTCCCAGACCGGATCGAGCGCGGCCTGGGCCTCGAAGCGCGCGATGGCCTCCTCTTTGCGCCCCAGCTTGCGCAACGCCGAGCCTTCCTGGTAGTGGACATTCACGTAGTCGGGCGCCAGCGCGCGCACCCGCTGATACTGCGCCACGGCCCGGTCCAGGTCGCCCGGGTCCGCGCGGTCCTGCAGGACGTTGCCCGCGAAGTACTGGCTCATGACATAGGCGGGTGAGCCCGGGACCACCCGCTCGTATTCCTGCAGGGCCTTGTCCCAGGACCCCTCCTTCGAGTGGTAGATGGCGACATTATGACGGATGTCCGATCGGAAACAGCGCACGCAGTACCAGCCCAGGCCCAGAGCCGCGGCGAGGACCGGGAGCATCAGGAGGCGGCGCGCCCCGCCCCCGAAAGGCAGGGGCGCGGCCAGCACCGGGGCCGCCGGGCCGGACTCGGCGCAGGCCAGGACCCCCAGCAGGCCGGCCACGAAATACATGAGCCAGCCGGGCATGACATAGCGCGACGAGCTGCTCAGCAGCATGGCGAGCAGGGCCGCGGCCAGGGCCGTGAAGAGTCCCAGCGTGCAGACCGGATCTTCCCGCCCCGCGTCCCGGCCGAGCAGCCGGCGCCAGCCCTGCAGCAGCAAAGCGCCGAAGAGCCACAGCCATAAGCCCAGGCTGACCAAGCCGCCCTCCGTCCATTGCTCCAGGAGCTCGTTCTCCGGGTGGTCGGTCTCGGTGTTGTGCTTATGCTCGAAGAGGATCACTTCCGGCGTGCGGAAGGCGGGATACCTGACCCAGTAGGAGCCGGGGCCCGAGCCGAGCAGAGGCTGGGAGAGGTTGAGCGCCAGCGTCCCTTTCCAGGTCTTGGGCAGGAACTTGGCTTGGGAGGAGAGGTCGTAGTCCCGGTGCTGCGGCCGGCCCTCGGCCGCGGGCCCGCGGCCCGAGCAGAGCAGGCTGGCGACCGCGCACAGCGCGGCCAGCCCGATCGCGGCGGCTCTCTTGCGCTCCGGCAGCACGAAGAAGGACAGCCCGGCGAAGAGCGCCATGATCGCGACGAAGAAGATGCCTTCCCAGGCGGAACCGGTCCAGCCCAGCACGGCGCAGCTCAGCAGGGCGACCGCTCCGACCGCGCCTCTGAGCCGCCTGGGCAGCTCATCGTCCAGCGCCCAAGCCAAGGCCAGCGGCGCGCAGACCAGCAGGTAGCTGGCCAGGAAATTCGGGTTCCCCATGGTTGAGAACACCCGCGTCCCGAACGCTCCTTTCCAGACGAACGGGTCCAGGCCCAGGCACTGCAGGAAGCCGTAGAGGACGACGACGGCCCAGCTGCCCAGGATGACGCCGACCGCCTGACGCAGGTCGCGCCGGGAGAAGACCGCCAGGGCCAGGATGACGGCGAGCAAAAAGCACTCCTGCGTAGCGAAGCCGTTCAAGACCGCCCAGCGGTGCTCCGCGAAGGCGAAGCGCAGGGCGTTCCACGCCAGGAGCAGGACCGCCGGGCCGAGCACGGGCAGGGCCCGGGACGGCAGCTCCAGCCGGCCCTCCTCGAGCACCCCGACGGCCCAGACGGTCAAGGCCGCCAAGGTCCCCAGCTGCAGGAAGGTGATCTTGATCATGCACGAATCGTAGGTGCGCAGGTAGAACGCGATGGGCAGCACGATAGCCAGGGCCTGCAGGAGCAGGCGGACGAGCGCACGCCACGACCAGTCCATGTTCATGGCGACCTCCTGATGACGGAGACGGTGGAGGTATGCGGCGCGCAGACCGACAGGGGACTGTCGCTGCAGCCCTGCATGGGGACTCCCGGCCCCAGGATCGAGGCGGAGACCGAGAGCAGGAAGGCCGCGAAGCTCAAGACGAGGGCCAAAGACGGGACGCTCTGCGCCCATGGGGCGAGGGCCTCAGCCGCCGGACGCTGCGCGGGCCGCGCAGACCGGCCCGCCAGGCTCCGGCGCAGGCCGGCCTTGAGCTCCGGCGGCGCGGCCAAGGCCGGCACGGCGCGCAGTCCCGCAAACAGCCGCCGCCAGGATTGAGCCTCGGCCGCGCAGCGGGCGCAATGCGACAGATGCGCCTCCACCCGGCGCTGTTCCCAGGCGACGAGCCGGCCTTGGACATGGAGATCGAACAGGTTCTTCACGCAGGCACAGATCATGGTTGTTCTCCCGGCTGTTCCTTGAGCCAGCCGCGCAAAAGCCGCCGGGCTCGGAACAGGCGCCCGGCCACGCTGCCCACCGGCCAATCGAGGATGTCCGCGGCCTCCTCGTAGCTGCGTCCCTCCACGTCCACCAGCACGACACAGGCCCTCAGGTCTTCCGGAAGTCGGGCCAGCCCCTGGGCGATCCGGGCCTGCGTCTCGCCGCGCAGCGCGGCGCTTTCCGGAGATTCCTCGGGAGAGGCTCTCCACTCGCCCGCGTCCGCGGCCTCGAGAGGCACTTCCCGACGGCGGCCCTGGCCGCGCCGCCGGTTGAGATAGACCCGGTACAGAAGACGATGCAGCCAGCCGCCGAAGTCGAAGGCCGGGTCGTAGCGTCCGGCCTTCTCCAGCGCGCGCAGGAAAGCCTCCTGCACGAGGTCCTGGGCGTCCGTCTGGTTGCCGGTCAGCCTGTAGGCGGCGGCATAGGCCCGGTCGCTGTGCTCCTCGATGAGCCGGTCGACGTTGGTCCGGGACTGTGGGGGCATGGCCGCTAAGAGCACACCTATACTACACCGCCGCGGCCGGAAAAATTACACCGGTGGTGCCGGTGGTCAACTTTCTCAACTTTTTCAACTTGTTCCAAGCCGCCGGGCCTCACATCAGCTTCCTGGCCTTGCCTTCCCAGTCCACGAAGAAGGTCCTCTCCCCGTCATGCAGGAAGAAGCCCGCGGGCACGGATTGGACCGAGTCGCGGCCGTTCTTGGGCCGGCAAGGCAGCTCCCAGCAGGCCTTGAGCGCGCCGCTCTTGGCGTCGAGCCTAGCCAGCCAGCGGCCGCTCAGCAGGGCCCAAAGCTCGCCGTCTCCCACGCGCAGGAGGATGGGGAAGCGCGACAGGCCTTGGCTGGGCTTTCCCTTCTGCCGCGGCAGGGCCGCCAGCGCCGGCGCCAGGTCCAGCAGGGGAGCTGCGCTGCCGTCCGGCCGGATCATGAGCAGCGTCCGATTGGTGAAGTTGCTCCACAAGGTCCCGTCCGCGGACAGGCCGGCGGCATAGAAGCGCTTCCCCGGCCAGGGCGTCTGCGCCTTGGCGCCCGGCCGGCAGAGCACCATGGTCGACGCGCCTTTCTGATCGAACGCGTTGAGCGCGAACACGGGAGCCGGCTTGGCGGTCACGGCCGGGAACAGGCTCAGCTCGAACATGATGCCGTCCACAATCTTTCCGGGCAGGCGCCAGGTCCGGCCGCGCCAGGAGATGGACTTGCCGTCCTTGCCCGCGGCCGCGGCCAGGCCCAGCTCGGCCCAGCCCTCGGAGAACATCTTGGGAAGCTCCCCGGCGACGGACCGCGAGGCGGCGAGGCCCTGGGCCGAGAGCGGGGTGAACCTCTGCTTGCCGTCACCGGACCAGCCCAAGGTCCCCACTTGAAGGCCGCGATGCACCAGTTGCCAGCCGCCGTCGCCGGCCAGCGGCAGTTGCTTGAAGCGCTCCCCAGGCCGGCCGTGCATGAGCGTGCGGCGCCAGGAATTGAGCAGGGGCTTGCTGTGCAAAGACCAGAGCGTGCCGTCCGCGTCCCATTCGGCCGACTGGTTGCGGTCCAGCAAGGGCACGTCGAAGATGTCCCCCAAGGTGACCCGCTCCCCCGGCGCCAGCACGGTCCGCCTGCCGTCGGGCTTGAGCAGCATGAGCCTGCCGTCCATGTCGCCGACCAGAAGACCCTGCGCGTCGGCCTCCCGCAAGCCCGGCACCAGGCGCAAGGCCAGACTGTGGGCCCGAGCGAAGTAGTCCTCGTGGCGGATAGGCTGCGGATGGTGCACCAGACACCCGAAAGCGCGGACCATGGCCAGCACGCAGAGCACGGAGCCGAAAGACACGGCCAAGCCGCAGAGCGTGAAGTCCAGCCAGCCCAGGCCCGCGCGGCGCTCCAGGCGCGAGGCGCAGCGCCCCAGAGCGTAGGCCGCCCCGCTCAGGCACAGGGCCTCGATCATGAAGAGCCCGCCCGGCCGCAGGAGTTCGCGCTCGTCGTAGAGCGCCTGCATCCCGCTGGCCGCGGCCAGGGCCGTAGACCCTATGCCGGCCAAGCCCAGGCCCAGCAGGCCCCCGGCCAAGCCGTGGCCCAGGCCGTAGGCGCAGACGAAGCTCGCGGCCAGGATGTAGCCCAGGTTGAAGGCCAGCAGGCGGAACACGGCGCGCTGGAACTCGGGCGCGGACCAGACCAGCTCCGTGAAGGTGGTGCGCCAGCCCGGGCTCACGGCCGCGGCCATGAGCAGGACGACGGCGGCCAAGGCAGCGAGTTGCAGGGCCGCGGCGGCTAAAGCCATGGCCGCCCGGCGCGCGGGCGAGGCGGGCAGGACGGACTCGGCCGCCGCGGCTGGCTCGGCGCGCAAGCCGACGCCCGCCGAGGCGCCCAGGAGCGCCGCGGCGCCGGGCAGGCCCACCGTGGTCCAGAACAGGAACAGCGCGTCGATGGCGGCGCGGCGGTCCGCGTGCCCGATGACCGCTCCGAGCCACGCCAGCGGCAGGGTCACGATGAAAGCCGCGGCCAAGCCGACGAAGGCCAGCCGCTGCTTGCGCAGCTCCAGGCGCGGCAGCTCGAAGAACCAGCTCGGGATGCGCGGCAGGACGATACGGACGTGAGGCTCTTGTTCAGTCATGGCCCGCACCTCCCGGCCCGGCCAGCAGAAGCTTGAGCGTCTCCTCGAAGGGCAGGGGCTCGGCATGGACGTCTTGCAGGCCCGCGGCCGCCAGGTCGCGGACCGCGGCTTCGCTGAACACCGCGAACTCGGCCAAGGGCCCGTCCCGGTACAAGCGCGCCGCGCTGAGCCCCGGAGGCAAGGACGCCGGGGGCTCCCAGCGCCCGGTGACGCGCCGGGCGCCGGAGCGCAGAGCCTCGGCGTCGTGCGCGGTCAGCCGGCCGTCGGCGAGCACCCAGATCTCGTCGAGCAGCCCGGCGAGCTCCTCCATGCGGTGGTTGGCGATGAGGAAGGTCCGGCCCTCGCTGCGCAGCTCCTCGATGAGATGAGCGAGCAGCTCCTCGCGCACCAAGGCGTCCAAGCCCGAGGTCGGCTCATCTAAAAGGAAGAGCTGGGGCTCGTGCGCCGCGGCGCAGACCCAGGCCAACTTGCCCAAGGTCCCCTTGCTCGCGCTGGCCACCTTGGCGGCCGGATCGAGCTTGAGCCGGCGGCAGAGGTCCTCGGCCTTGTCCTCCTTCCACAGCGGGAAGAAGCGTCGCCGCAGTTCCAGCACCTCGCGGATGCTCATGAAGTCGTGGAAGGCCGGCCGCTCCGGCACGTAGCCCACGCGCGCGCGGATGGATCCGGAGCCGTCGGGCTTGCGGCCCAGTACCTCGATGGTTCCGGAGTCCGCGGCCAGGATGTCGAGCAGGATGCGCAGCAGGGTGGTCTTGCCCTCGCCGTTGCGTCCCAGGAGACCCACCACCTTGCCAATCTCCGCGGTTGCGCTCACGCCGCGCAGGACTGGTTTGCCGGAGAAGGAACGGCTCACGCCCTCGAATCGGATGGCGTTCATGGCTCCTCCTTGCGCGCTTCCTTCAGGACGGCCTCGATCTCCGGCCAGCCCAGGCCGCCGCGCCGGACGTGGCGCAAAGACTCGCGCAAGCCATCGCTCAGCTCGGCCATGTTGCCGGGCAGGCGCTTGACGGCCGAGGCCGAGATCACGCTGCCTTCCCCTCGACGGCTCTCGAAGAAGCCTTCCGCGGTCAGCTCCCGATAGGCGCGCGCCACGGTGTTGGGGTTGACGCGCAGGCGCACGGCCAAGGCGCGTATGCTGGGCGCCTCGTCGCCGGGCTTGAGCTGGCCGCGCGCCACCAAGCCGCGCAGGCCGGCCTTGATCTGGTCGTAGAGCGGGACCGCGGAGTCGGGGGCGATGCGGATCATGGTTGTGTACTAGCTTGCTAGTACAGCATACACCCCGGCGATTGATTTGTCAAGGCCCCAAAAAGTCTCTTGGGAATGACGAGGGACGGGTGCCAGGCTTTGACTTCGAATAACGAATAAGGTGCCGGTGGTCAACTTCGAATAAGGTGCCGGTGGTCAACTTTGTCAACTTATTTAACTTATCGGAAGGAAAGTTGAAAAGTTAAGAAAGTTGACCACCGGCACCCAACCGAGGGGCGCCGGCGCGGACTAGTGGGCGGCGTGCTTGGTCGACCTCACGTTCCAGACGAAGAGCATGAGGACGGCCCCGATGATGGCGAACGGGACGGGCCAGATCTTCCAGACGTCCCAGCCGAAGTTCGTGGTGATCTTGCCCACGAACCAGCCGGTGAACGGAGCGGCGAAGAAATACTGCGCCCCGTCGAAGATGCCCGCCGCCGAGGCCGAGCCGTGCTTGCCGCCGACGTCCATGGAGGCCGCGCCCATGATCACCCCGTGCACCCCGTTGACGAAGAACGACAGCAACGACAGGCAGAGCACCGTCTCCCACCCGCCCAGGCACTTGGCGCCGACGAAGTAGAAGATGACGAGGCTGACCGCCATGCCCAAAAAGCCCGCGCTGATGACCGGCGCGCGGCGTCCCATCCGGTCCGAGATGGGGCCGAGAGCGAAGCCTCCCAGGATGCCGAAGACGGCGATGCCCCAGGGCATGACCTGGGCGACGGGGCTGGTGCCGGTCACCCCGATGACCTCCTTCAGGTACAACGGCCACCAGGAATCGACGACGCTGCGCCGCACGAAGCCGATCATGATCGAGGCCAGGGCGAAGATGAGGACGTTCCTGTTGCTGACCACGCCCTTGATGAGCTCCCACGTGCTCGGCTTGACCCGGGCCCGGCCCTGGTCCTCGGGGATGACGGCCGGGTACCCGGCCTCCTCCGGCTTGTCCGTGACGAAGAAGTAGTCGAGGCCCGCGACGACGGCGACCAGGGCGGCGGGGATCCAGAAGCCCCAGTACCAAGTCGTGGCCGCGGCGATGGCCGGCACGCCCGAGAAGGCGAAGACCAGGCCCATCCGGATCAGGATGCCGAAGATGGCGCTGAAGGTGCCGCGCTCGTGAGGGGCGAACCACTGGGAGTTGATCTGGATGATGGCCATCGCGCCGAAGGACTGGAAGTAGGCGTTGACCGCCCAGACCGCCGACATGATGTAGGCCGTCTCACGCGGGGCGAAGTGGCCGATGAGCCAGTGGCCGGCGCCAAAAGCGATGTTGGCGGCCACCACGCCGGCCGAGCCGATGAGGTAGGCCTTGCGGCCGCCGATCCGGTCGACGATGGCGGCGTTGATGATGACCGACAAGCCGTAGAAGAAAGGCAAAGACGTCTCGAGGATGGAGAGGTCCTGCTTGGTCCACCCGAAGGCGGCGAGCAGAAGGGGAGAGATGGCCGAATAGTTGTACCGCGACATCATGAAGAGCGCGTACAACACGCCGATGATGATCCAGTTCTGCCGGCGCCGCCACTCGAAAGAAAGCTGTCCGTTCATGACATTCTCCAAGACTTCGGGTCTACGGGAGAAACACCAATTGGGCGTCCATTATCCAATATTTCGTGCGCCCGCGCGCGTCCGGCCGGATAAAATCTGTCTGACACCAGGTTCGGGGACACAATACTTAATTCCAGAGATAAGTATTGAGCCTCTCGTAAGAACTCGGTGCGAAGACCTTTGGCGACGCAATGAGGGGCCGACTTGATGCACCAGTTTGCTTCGGCTCGTCCTAAAATCCCTTCTTGGGTCGCGCTGTTGCCCATGCCCGACCC
>JAPLKL010000076.1:0-340 GCA_026388095.1 Elusimicrobiota bacterium
GTAACCCTGTTGCCCAGCGTTGCTACGAGAGCCGTTCGGGGACTGCAGTGGCCGTCAAACGGCCACCCCATCCTTGGGCCCTCTCAGCCAGTGGTCGACGCCGAAAGGGTGGTCGGCATGTCCGAGATGGCGGTCGGCATGCTCCGAGACGGTGGTCGGCATGCTCCGAGATGCTGGTCGGCTTGGTCCGAAAAACGCATCCTCCAGTATCCCGCTCCAATAATCCGTATCTTGTGCTGTCTGTATGTAAATCGAACGGTCAGGATTCCGTCGCCCACCTTGCCGAAACAATAGAATCGGCGCTCGGTCTGGCTATGCTCCAAGTCCTCTGCGATGATGC
>JAPLKL010000076.1:370-34932 GCA_026388095.1 Elusimicrobiota bacterium
CGCGACGCTATGCTTGGCCTGATTTTCGCGGTCCTTGGCATCGTCCCATTCGAAGTGGATCATGTGCAATTCCAGTATATCAGATATATGGCTAATGTGCCATATCTAGATATGGCACAATCTGTTCGTGTGCGCCCTAACTCAGATTCTACGGAAACTGCATATCCTGGGAAACGGCATACTGGTATTTCGAATTATACTTCATACTCCTGCCCTTATCACCAAGAATCCCGCAGTCATGATATACGGCATACAGGTCGGCCTTTTCTGGCCACATCTCATCAGGCGCAGGCCGGCCCCGCAGAGCAGCAGGGCCATCAACTGCGGCGTGCCGCTCATGCATCCGAATATCGCGCCTGCCTCATCCTTGGTCAGGACCACGGGCAAGCGCACCCACAAGCCTGGAACTTTTTGAGGCCGGCCTCGTATATATGAGTGGGAGGGCCGCGCCGACCAAGCCTTGATTAAACATCACATATGATGTATACTGACGGCACCGAGCACCAACTCGTGCTCTTCGAAGACGAGCACGGGAGCTGCCAGGTCCGCGATTATCTTCGCGGCCAGGACAAGCGGGTCCGCGGCCATGCCGGCTGGCTGCTGCAGGTCCTGGAAGAACAGGGACACAGACTGGGCCGTCCGGCGGCAGGCCATCTGGAAGACGGCATCTATGAGCTCCGGGTCATCGTCGCAAGGCAGCATCATCGCCTACTGTTCTTTTTCGACCGTCGGTCCATCGTCGTCACGAACGCCTTTCTAAAGAAGACCGAAAAAGTCCCGGAAGCTGAGATAGCCAAAGCCAAGAAGGCTCGCCTGGAATGGGAAAGTCAGAGGGGAAGCGCATGAAAGCCGACAAAAGAGGGATCCTCCTCAGGGATTTCCTGCGCGAGGAACTCCAGGACCCCGAGATCCGGTGCCACTACGAGGAGGTCCGGGCGGAATGGCTCGCCGCCCGCGCCGTGATTCGGGCCAGGACCGCGGCCGGACTCACCCAGGCCGAACTCGCCAGGAAGGTCCATACCAGCCAGCAGTCCATCTCCCGCATCGAAGCCGGCGGACAGAACACCTCCGTGGCTATCCTGCGCAAGATCGGGCAGGCCCTGGGCATGGAGCTCCACATCGACTACAAACCCAAAGGCCTCAAGCTCAAGCATGCCTGACGCGCCCCATAAACGATGAGCGAACCCTTCGATTCCGCGGTCTGCGCCAAGGCCACGCTGGACGACCTCAACTTCGACCAGATCAAGTGGTTCGTGTCCAGCGCCCGCCGCGCCCGCGGCACCTCCATCCCCAATGACGCAACCCCCCAGGACCTCCTTGAACGCCTCCACCTCATCCGCGACGGCCGCCTGACCAATGCCGCGCTCATCCTGTTCGGCCGCAAGCCGCACCTCACATCACCCCCCGTCAAATGCCTCCAATTCCAAGGCACCACAGCCCAAACGCCCCTCATCCAACAGCACGACTGCGACGGCACCATATTCGAATGGCTGTTCCAGGCCGCCTTCTTCGCCCTCAAAGCCCTCAGCCGCCCTCCCGAGAGATGGGACCTGCCCCCCTACGAGATCCCCAAAGAGGCGGTCCAAGAGGCCGTGCTCAACGCCCTGATGCACCAGGATTATTCCTCCAAAACAGGCATGCAATTGGCCCTCTTCTCCGACCGGCTAGAGATCTCCAATCCAGGCGCCTTGCCCCCTTCCCTTACTATAGACCAACTCCGCCAGCCGCACCCATCCGTGCCGGCCAACCCCTTGCTGGCCCAAGCCCTCTACCTTAACAAGAACGCCGAACTCAGCGGCGCCGGCACCATCACCATGATCGAGCTTTGCCGCAAGGCCGGCCTGCCTGAGCCCCAGTTCAAGCTCGCGGACAACGGTTTCCTGACCAGCCTGAGCCGCCGGCCTCAGCCGGCCTCCGCCCCGGATGGGGGGCAAGCCGGCGGGCAGGCCGCCCCCTCGGTCCCCCCGAATGTCCTGGAGCTGGTGCGCCTCCTTGGCCAAGCCGGCCCCTTGGGCAACGCCGAACTCCGCCAGCGCCTCGGACTCAAAGGCCGCAGCGACCTGCGCGAGCGCTTCGTATACCCGGCCTTGGACGCCGGATTGATCGAGCCCACCATCCCGGACAAGCCCAACAGCCGCCTCCAGAAATATCGGCTCACCCCCAAAGGGACAGCCCTGCTGGCAGCTCTTTAGCGGCGGCGACTGGACTGTTGACTGGACGGTCCGATTGGACTGGACGGTTGACTGGACTGTTTGACTGGACTTACAAATAAGTCAATCAAAATAAGGATAATCGACTGGACTGGGCGCAAAGTGGGTGGCAAAGTGGGCGCCCACTTAAGGGGGAGTGGGCGCCCACCATGGGGGGCCCCACCAGTCAGTGACTTGACGCAGTCCGGCCTTAAAAGTAAACTCCGCCAATGAACCGCAGCCTCGGCGCGGCCATCGCGCTGGCCGCCCTCATCTTCCCCGGCTTCGCGCAAGCCCTGCAGGTCAGCACCTACACCATCGTCAGCGAGCGGCGCCTGGAGCTGACCCGCAGCTACTGCAAGCAGCATTACGGCCTCGATTCCGCGGAGCTCAAATCGCCGCAGGTGGTCGTCATCCACGCCACTGAGCTCGCCACGCTCGCGGCCACCCTCAAGACCTTCAAGCCCGACACCATCGACCCCGGCCGCCGCTACCTGCGCCGCTTCGACCGGCTCAACGTGGGCGTGCATTTCGTGGTGGACACCAACGGCGACGTGTATTCTCTCCTTCCCTTGGATGTCATCGGCCGCCACGCCATCGGCCTCAACCATGTCTCGGTCGGCATCGAGAACGTAGGCTTCTCCGAGCGCCTCACCCCCGAGCAGTTGGAGTCCGACGCGGCCTTGGTCGAGGACCTGGTCCAAAGACTGCCCAGCCTGCGCTACCTCATCGGGCACCACGAATATGCGGACAAGTCCCTGCCCCACTACGCCCTCTACAAGGAGCTCGCGCCCGGCTATAAGCCGACCGAAAAGAGCGACCCCGGGCCGGCTTTCATGAAGACCCTGCGCGAGAGGCTCGCGGCGCGGGGCATCCAGCTGGGGACCTAAGCCCATGAGGCCACTCCTCATCGCCTGCGCCTGCGCCCTCGCCGCCGCCCCTTTGCGCGCCGAGCCCAGCCGGTCCCGCTTCATCGCGGATTGGCTGCGGCATTATGCGGTCGGCGCGGCCGCGGCAACGCCCGCGGACGCGGCCTCCGTCCGCAGCCTCTCGGATGCGGCGCTCGCGCAGACCAAGGTCTTGACCACCTACGACCCGGCCTATGTGCGGCTCGCTTATCCGGGAGGAGACGTACCCGCCTCCCGCGGGGTCTGCACCGACGTGCTCATCAGGGCCTATCGCAAGCTCGGCGTAGACCTCCAGGTGGACGTGCGGGAGGACATGAAGGCCGCCTTCCCGGCCTATCCCAAGCTCTGGGGGCGCCGGGAGCCGGACTCGAACATCGACCACCGCCGGGTCCCCAATCTCATGGTCTTGTTCAGCCGGCAAGGCGCGGCCTTGCCGCTCTCGAAGCGGGCGGCCGACTACCGGCCCGGCGACATCGTGGCCTGGGACCTGGGCGGCGGCGTCACCCACATCGGCCTGGTCGTGGACCGCAAGAGCCAAGACGGCGCCCGCTTCCTCATCGTGCACAACATAGGGCCGGGCCCGCTCCTGGAAGACGTCTTGTTCGACTGGAAGATCATCGGGCACTTCCGCTACAAGCTGTCGCGATGACGCCGCCCGCTCAGGGGCAGTCCGCCAAAGCGGCGCAGGGCTCTTGGACGGTCCGGACGGACTTGAAGCCGAAGTCGTCCCAGGCATAGGCGGCCGCGCGGCGGCGGCCTTCCGGCAGGGCTTCCAGCAGGACCAACTCCTCGCCCCCGGCCGGCCGCTTGCGGAATTCGAAGTCGAGGAAGGGATGCGCGAACTGCGAGCCCAGCCATTTGGGATAGAGCGCGGTCCCGGAAAGGGAGAAGACGAAGAGCCGGTTGTCCTCGACCGGATGGTAGCGGGTCTTCTTGCGCAGGCCCACGCAGAGCTCCGGGCGGCCGTCGCCGTCCACGTCCGCCAGCGCGAGCTTCCAGACCTTGTAGCGATGCCGGTCCAGGGCCGGCCTGCCGAACCGGCCCGCCAGCACCGGGACCACCACCAGCTGCCCCTCTTCCTCGCCCGGCGCGCCCAACACCCCGTAGAGCCTGGCGGAGCCCGAGCTGACCAAGACCTCGGCCAGCCGCAGCTCTTTGCCGCCGGGGAAGCTCAGGGAGTCCACGGCCGCTCCTGAGGGCCCGAGCAGTTCGATCGAAGCGGAGGTGGCCCTGATCGTGCCGTCGGCCGTCGCGGTCTCCAGGATGACGGCCGCGGCGGGCTCCAGCCGGACCCGGCCTCCTGACGGCTCCGGCGCGAGCCTCACCCCATAGCCCCGGGAAAGCCTGCGCAGCCTGGCGATGATGGCCCGCGACTCTTCGGCAGTCGCGGGCCGCGGCTGATAATGCTCCACGTAGACCGGCGTGAACCCGACGTTGCGGATCCCCCCGCTGTCGAACTCGCAGTCGAACACCAGGCTCTGGGAGCGGCTTTCCTGCTTCTGGTCGAACAGGAAATTGCCCAGGCTGTAGACGATGTACTTGCCGCGGTAGAGCTCGATGCTCTGCAGGACGTGGGGATGATGCCCGAGCACCAGGTCGGCTCCCGCGTCTATGAGGCGGTGGGCCTTCTCCACCTGGTTCCAGGTCGGCTCCTCCTGGAACTCCGCGCCCCAATGCTCGGAGACCACCACGAAGTCCGCGGACCGGCGCGCGCGCTGGATGCTCGCCACCAGCTCCTCCACGCTCGCCGCGGCCGCGGCCGGACGGTCGGGGAGGCTCACGATCCCCTCCAGGAGCATGTCCTCATTGGCCAGGAAGGCGAAGGTGAGCCCGCCCTTCTTGACCATGACCGGCTCCTGGGCCTGCTTCTGGTCTGGCCCCGCGCCCAAGGGGACCATCCCGTGCTTGGCGATGTTGTCCTTGGTCTCCAGCAGGGCCTCGCGGCCCCAGTCGATGGAATGGTTGTTGGCCATGGAGACCAGGTTGAAGCCCGCCAGCCGCAGGGCCTCAAGGTATGCGGGCTTTGCGTGGAAGCTGTAGTTCTTGGGCAAGGGGCTGCCCGCGGCGGAGGCCGGGCACTCCAGGTTGCAGAAAGCCAGGTCGTGCCCGCGTATGAGGCCGGAGACGGCGCGCAGCGGCGCCTCGACGCCGTCCCTTTCGATGATCTTGCGCGGCTCGCGGTCGAGCAGCACGTCTCCGACCGCGCAGAAGCGCACGGGCGCGGCTCGCGTCAGGCCCGCGAGGCCGCAGAGCAGCAGCCCGGCGCACGCCAGCCTGCGCATGGGCCGCGCCCTATGAGCCCGTGTCGTAATCGAGCGTCTTCCAGCCGGAATCCTTGCCGATGCGCTCGCGCACCACATCGTCATCGACGTAGGCCGGCTTGGGCTGCTCCACCGCCGTGTCGTTGCAGAACGCGTCCGTCCAGGAATCCCGCGGCGGCGCCTTGCCGGCATCGAGCATGGCCTGCCATTGCTCGTCCGTGAGCCTCTGGGAAAGAGGCCGGGTGAACTCGTAGTGGGTGAAGGCCGCTCCCCGGGTCAGCTTGAGCCTGCCCTCCAGCTCGACTACAGCGTATATCTCGGCCGCGTCGCCCACAGCTTCCTCCAAGGCCTCGTCCTGGCCGGTCCGGGTGTGGACATCCGCCACCAAAGCCGCGCGCTGCTTATCATCATCCAGCGGACCCTCCATGGCCATGTCGCCGATGGATTTCGTGAGGCTCTGCAGCAGGCCGCCGAACCTGCGGATCTGCTCGTATTCGCCGAGGGTGAGGGGCAGACCGGCGAGCTCCTTGGTGGACACCGCTTCCAGGAAGGAGATGGTATCGGTCAGCCGGTCGAAGATGGACTTCATATCCCCATCGGGAAGACCGTATTTCTCAAGGCCTTGCTTGTTCTGCTTGAGCAGGTCCTTGAGCCGGCCGTAGAACTCCAGGTTCGGTTCCACGTAGCCCTTGGGCGGATCCGGTATCCAGGTCAGGCGCAGGTCCTCGTCGCCGCCGCCGCATTCGAAGGCGCCGCTCTGCTTGGCGTACAGGATCGTGTCATGGCGCAATTCCGTCCAGCTCCCCAGCACGGTCTGCAGGCTCTTGGCCGGGTAGGCCTCGCTGCGCATGAAGAACGGGTACGGCGCCGAGAGCCTCGACACCAGCAAGGGCTTGAGGGTCCACAGCCAGCCGTAGTAGAGGTTCTGCCGCCAGTCCTCGGGCTTCAAGCCCGCGAAGAGCGCTTGGGTCTTCTTGAGCTCCTCGGGATAGGCCGGCCACTGCGCCCAGGTGTCCTTGTACCGGTCCTGCATCAGATCGGCCGCCAGCTCGCTGCCCAAGCCGGCCATGACGTCGAGCGCTTTGGGCATGGGACGGCTCATGTTGGTGAGCCGAGTGAAGATATCGGAGTCCGGGATGTAGCGCTGGCCCATGAACTTGAAGAGGACCAGCTTCTGCGCGGAGCCGGGGGCCAGCGAGCGGAGCTGGTCGATCTGGGCCAACTCCTCGGCGGCCTTGGCGAGCTTCTGGCGCATGTCCGCGAGCCTGGCCGGGTCGTGGAACTGGCCCCAGCCCGCGCCCGCGAAAGCCTGCGGGAGCGCCTTGAGGTACTGCTCCGGGCCGAGCTCGTCGGAGAGGCCGGCGTAGAAAGCCGTGGGCTCATACACCGCGCGCCAGAGCTCGATGAGGGGCTTCTCCCGGGATCTCATGTTCTGGAGCTGGTAGGCGATGAGCAGGCTCTGGGCCAGGCCCGTGTCGTCGTTGATGGGCAGGCCGTAGGTCCCGAACCACATCATGGCCTGGAAATAGGCCGTGAGCTCCTTGCTGCGGGTGTAGTGCCCCCTGGGGGTGAACTGCGAGTAGTCCACCCTGAGCGCCGGGTCGGACTTGAGGATGAGCGGGGAGTCCAGGCCTTGGTGCTTCTCGCAGCGGGCCGCCTCCTCGAGCACCAGCGCCTTGACCTCCGGGGCCACGGCGCCGGCGTCCTGGCCCTGGAGGAAATACAGGGGGACGCTGAAATAAGCCATGTTCCGGCGCGCCGCTTCCTTGAGGGCGGGGTCCTTGGTCTGGGAGTAGAGCGCGCTGGACTCGCCGAGCATGCGCTGGCAGAGCTCTTTCAAAGTCTGCGAGAGACGGCCTGCCTCGAGCCGGCGCAGGCTGGCGTCGAAGAACTCGTGATAGACCTGCAGGATGACGTCGGTGGTGACGAGGTTGGGCGCGCCCGAGTAGTCGTTCTGCTCCAGTATGTTGAAGAGCTGCTTGGACTTGGTGGGCAGGACCAGGAAGCCGTTGGCGGCCAGCAGGCCGGATTGGGCCTCGTTGAAGGCGGGGAACTGGAACTTGTTGAGCACGTTGCCGAGGGCGACCTTCTCCTTGCCGTTCTCCGTTATGTAGTCGCGCTTGGCCAGCTCTTTTTCCAGCCTTTCCAGGAGCGCGACGTTCTTGCGCTCCACGGGGGACAGGGACGCCTCGCTGTAGTCCTTCTTCGGCTTATAGCCTTTGCCCATGAAATAGGAGTGGAGCTCGTAGGTCTTGAAGGGCCGGCCGTGCCTGGCGAAGACCTCGTTGCGCATGAGCCAGAGCTCTTGGAGGGTCTTTCCGGACAGGTCCGATTCGGAGAGGAGCGCGGCCGCGGCTGCCGGGGTCTTCGTGGGCGCGGGCTCGGCGCAGCGGGCGGGGGAAACCGTCAGGAGTCCAAGGACGAGGGCTGGTAGGATCATGCGCATACTATACAAAAGCCCTATCCATCCGTCCCTTCAGCGCCGCCAGATGGATCGTCAGCGCCTGGCCGTGCAAAGGCCGGCCTTGCTCAACTGCTCCGGTGTGAGCGAAACCCAGAAGAGCAGCGCGGCTTTTATAGCGGGGAGATTGCCCTCCTGTGAGTGGGCTCGCATCTTCCCTTCCGCATCCTTGGTCAACTCGACCAGCTTGTCCCAGGGTTCCTTGCCGGGGAATTGGAATCCTATCGTGAATCGATCGATCTCGCGCTTCCCCGCGAGGTTGGCCACCGTGATCTTTGTCCCAAAGACTACGCCGTGCGGCGCGGACATGTCATCCGGCGACAGCCGGATCAGATCGAGCTGGCTCTGCGACATGCCGAAAAAACCCGGCCGGCCCTCCTGGTCGGCTGCGGTCATCACGGGCGTCGTGTCCTTGCCGATGCTGCCGTCCGGCCGGCGGGCAGGCCCGCCTTCCTTGCCTTGGACGCACACGACGAAGGCCTTCCCATGGGCGACAGCGACCAGAGTGTGGCCGTCATCGTAGCGCACATGGCCCTTGGGCAGGGAGACGCGGACAGGAATGGGATCTGCGACGGTCATGATCGCTTGCGCGTTGTCCAGCATTTTGGCCGACCATTTCGGCTCCAGCGGACCATCATGGTAGTAATTCCCCTTCAACCCGAGCGCCAAATGAGGTTCCACCTCGGCCAGGAACTGACTTGGGTCGGACGCGGGCTTCCAAGTCTGCAGTTCTCCCTGCCCGTCAGGCTTGCCGCCGCTGCCGGACTGCGCCGAAATAGGGAGAAGGGCAGTCAAGCAAAGCGCGCTTATCAGCATGCGTTTTCTCACCAGGCCTCCCGGGAGTAATCCCGCGGATATCATATATATTACCGGAGGCTCGATCCTTGTTAGCTCGACTTCACCCACTTTTCCTAAGCTGCGGATAGCAGCCCCCTGCCGTGCGACGGCGTTCTCCTTACGCACGGCACGCAGCGCGGAAGAGATTGTTTCTTGGACACTGTGTCCGGACACAGCCGTCGGGCGCTGACCTTCGGTCAGCGCGGGTTTGGCGGCTGCGCCGCCAAACCTCTAAAAAGAATGCCTGGTCCCCAGGGTAGACGATCTTCTCTTGCCTTTCACCGACCATAAGGCGGCCGACGGCTTTGCGCGGTCAAGTCCGTAAGAGCCCGCCTCAAACGTCGGGGCGTCGAGGTCGTGTTCGTCATCATAAAGATCCGCCGCCACATGCCGCCCGTCCGGCCCTATGGTATGATAGCCGAAGCGGTGAAGCTCACGAAAACGTCCGGCCTGTCTCTTGGAAACCAGCTCATCCTGCCCGCGATCCTGGCGGCTCTGGCCGGAGCGCCGCCGGCCTGGAGCAGCCCGCAGGACGACTGCCCCGCCCGCTACCAGGATTCCTATGCGGATTCCTGGCGCCTGACCCGCGAGTCCTGGAACGCCTCCTGCGCGGACCAGTTCAAGCCCGAAGACATCCTGGCCAAGACCCAGCAGACTTTCATCAGCGCGTGCCGGGAACGCTTCAAATCGATCGTCGAGCAGAAGCGCACCGTGGATGCCACCATCTGGGGCTACTGCGCGCAAGGCCGTCCAGGCGAATCCCGCTTGGAGACCATGTTCGACCTCCCCCCGGTCCCCGCGCCGGCCGCCGCCCCCGCGGCCCAGCCCGCCAGCCCCGCCCCGGCCAAGAAGGGCCGCGCCGCCGGACGGTTCTATGACCTCGTCCGCACCAAGGGACACCGCTACCGCGGCACGCCCATAGACGGCTACCTCTACGGCAACGGCATCTTCGTGGGCGAGTATCATGACAAGGCGGTCCCGCCCTACTGCAAGCTGGAATTCCTGGCCTACTGCGACGGGCTCGACAAGGATAAGAAATGCCACACCGTGCGCCCAGGCAGGATCACGGACAAAGGCTGCACCGGCCGCGTCGAGGACATGGACATCGAGTGGGACGGCGGAGCGACCATGTCCTGCGGCGAGAAGCCGGCGCAGTGGGAACAGGCGCAGGTGGACGCCGTCTTCGACTTCGCGATCGCCACCGTCGAGATCGGCTGCGGCAAATAGGCGCCGCCCCGCCAGCCGGTCATCACTACTGAGATGTCGGTGCGACGCGGCAAGCGGCTTCCTGGTCGATGAGGAACACCCCGCGGCCTTCGCCGTGCCAGACCATCTGCGCCGGCAGCAGCGGCGGGTCGGCGACCGGACCCAACACCGCCTTCACCACGGCGGACTTACCCCGACCGCACGCCAGCAGCAGCCTCAGCCTGGATCCCAGGAGCACGGGCATCGTCAGCGTGAGCCGGTCAGCCACCCCTTTGGGAGAGCGCGACGCCGCCACCCAGCCGTGCCTCTCCGCCAGCTCCGGCCCCCCCGGGAATAGCGACGCCGTGTGCCCATCCTCGCCCAGCCCCAGCAGACACAGATCGAAGCTCGGCCAAGACTGGCCCGGGAAGCGCCCCCTGAGCAGAGCCTCATAGGCGGCCGCATCGCGGGCCGGGTCCCCCGAGCCCGTGGGCATCGGATGGATGCTCTCCTTGAGGATCGGGACCCGGTCCAGCAGCGACTCGCGCGCCAGGCGATAGTTGCTCTCCTGGTCATCGTAGGGGACATAGCGCTCATCCACCCAGAACACCTCGGTCTTCTCCCAGGGCAGACTCTGGAAGCGCTCTTCGGTCAAGAGACCAAACAGCAGTTCCGGGGTCCTGCCGCCGGAAAGGGCGACGCGGAACACGCCCCGGCTGCCGCTGGCTGTCCGGGCCTGCTGAGCCCACAGCTCCGCCGCCGCCTCGGCCACGGCCGCGGCGCCCCGCTCCTGTCGGAGTTCTATGGCCGCCTCCAGGCCCGGCCCTCGTCCTCGAGCAGACGGTCGGCCTCGGCCGGCCCCCAGGCTCCCGGGCCGTAGGAAGCGAGGGGCAGGTCGGCTCCGAGCAGCGGCGCGATGAAGCGCCAGGTCTCCTCCAGCGCGTCCTCGCGCGGGAACAAGGTCTGGTCGCCCAGCATCACGTCGAGCAGCAGGCGCTCGTAGGATTCCGGGGGATTCTCCCCGAAGGCCTTGGCGTAGTCGAAGTCCATGGTCAAGGTCCCGATGCAGGTCTTGGGCCCGGGCTTCTTGGCCTGGATGGCCAGCGACATCCCCTCCGCCGGCTGGATGCGGAAGACCAAGGTGTTGGCCTCCAGGTTGGACGGCACGAGCGGCCTGAACATGGAGTGCGGCACGTTCTTGAAGACCACCGCGATCTCCGCGCTGCGCTTGGCCAGGCTCTTGCCCGTGCGCAGGTAGAAGGGCACGCCCTCCCAGCGCCAGTCCTCGACCTCCACGCGCAGCGCCGCGTAGGTCGGCGTCTTGGAGGCGGAGGCGACCCCGGGCTCGCCGCGGTAGCCCGCGTACTGGCCCAGCACCACCCCCTGGCCCGGCGCGGCCGGGTCCAGGGGTTTGAGCGCGCGGAACACCTTGATCTTCTCGTCGCGCACACGGTCCGCCGCGAAGCTCGAAGGCGGCTCCATGGCCACCAAGGCCAGGAGCTGCAGCATGTGGTTCTGGAACATGTCGCGCAGCACGCCCGAGCGGTCGTAGTAGCCGGCGCGGTGCCCGACCCCTTCGCTTTCCAGAACCGAGATCTGCACGTGGTCGATGTAGGTCCGCTTCCAGATCGGCTCGAAGATCGCGTTGGCGAAGCGGAACATCAGCACGTTCTGGACCGTGTCCTTGCCCAGGTAATGGTCCATCCGGTAGACCTGCGGCTCCTTGAGATGGTCGCGGATCTCTCCGGCCAAGGACAGGGCGCTGGCCAGGTCGTTGCCGAAGGGCTTCTCGAAGACCACCCGCGACCAGCGGCCCGGGCCCTCATCGAGCAGGCCGGCCTCGCCGAGCTTGTGCGTCACCGGGTGGAACAGGTCCGGGGGCAGGGCCAGGTAGAAGATGACGTTGCCCCGGGTGCCGTGCTGGGCGGAGAGCTCCTGGAGCCTGCGGCCCAAAGCCGCGAAGGTCTCGGCCGCGCCGTAGTCGCCCTGCAGGTAATAGAGGTTCTTGACGCCGGGCGCCTGGGCGCGCCACGCGGCCTCGTCCATCGGCGCGCGGCCCAGGCCGAGCACGAAGAAATCCTCGGGCAGAAGCCCCCGGGAGCCCAGGCCCTGCAAGGACGGCAGGATCTTGCGCGCGACCAGGTCTCCGGAGGCGCCGAAGAGCACCAGGCCGCAGGGATCGGGCTTGTTCTCGAGGCAGAGGCCCTCGTGGATGCTGAACTTGAGCCCCGGCCCGTGGCGCAGTTCGTCCTCGCTCACTTGGCCCTCCGGACCGCGTGCCCGCCGAACTCCTGGCGCAGGGCGGCCAGGACCTTGTCCTGGAAGGAGTCGTTCATCCGGGACCGGAAGCGCTCGAAGAGGGACAGGGTGATGGTCGGCGCGGGTATCCCGAGCTCCACGGCGTCGAGCACGGTCCAGCGGCCTTCGCCCGAGTCCGCCACCCAGCCGCGCAGGCTTTTGAGCGTCGGGTCCTTGCGCAGGGCCTCCTCGGCCAGCTCCAGCAGCCAGGAGCGCACCACGCTGCCTTGGTTCCAGAGCCGGCACACGCCGTGCAGGTCCAGCGGGAAGGGAGAGCCGCGCAGCAGGGCCAGGCCCTCGGCGTAGCCCTGCATCAGGGCGTACTCCACGCCGTTGTGCACCATCTTGGTGAAATGCCCGGCTCCGGTCGGGCCCACCAGCGCGTAGCCGTCCTTGGGGGCCAGCGTCTTGAGCGCCGGCTGCAGGCGCCGGAAGTCCTTGGCCGCGCCGCCGGCCATGAGGCAGTAGCCTTCCTTCAGGCCCCAGATGCCGCCGCTGACGCCCACGTCCATGAAGGCCGCGCCGCACCGGGCCAAGGTCCGGTCGTGGCGGGCGGCGTCCTTGTAGCGGGAGTTGCCGCCGTCGACCACCAGGTCGCCGGGGCGCAGGAGGCCGGCCAAGGCGTCCACCGCGTCCCAGACCGGCTGGCCCGCCGGGATCATGAGCCAGACCACGCGCGGGGCCTTGAGCTGGCGCACCGCGTCTTCCAGGGACGAAGCCTTGCGCAGGCCCGAGCGCGCGGCCCGGGCGCGCGCCGCCGCCGAGGGGTCGAAGCCGACCACCTGATGCCCGCCCTTGATGAGTCGCACCGACATGTTGAGCCCCATGCGGCCCAATCCGACCATGGCTAGACGCATAAGCACCTCCGGAGTCCTGCAATTATAGACCTAAAGGCGCGGGCAAGCAACGGGGTCGGGCTGTTGCCGAGGAGCGAAAAAGGCGGTACTATCTGTATGAGTGGCGCGGCGTTGCGCGCAGGAGAAAGCCCATGTGCCTGAGAACACCAGCAGCCGATCCCAGCGAGTGCGACTGTTACGAATGCGTCGAGGCCCGCAGAAAAGCCGCGGCCCAGAGCCAAGGCGCGCAATGCTGCCAGCCGCAGCCCGCGCAAGAGCCGGACGTGCTGGAATCCTGGCGCGGCGCGTTCCAGGAGGCCTACCGCGAGGTCCAGCTGGAGATCTTCAAGGCCAAGATCAAGAAGGACCTGTCCAAGACCATGGAGAAGACGGCGGCCTTGGTCATGGAGACCATGATCACCGAGATCCGGGAGGCCACCCGGCGCGAGCATTCCCAGAAGGACCTGCGCGAGAAGCTCACCAAGATCATCGAGTCCGCCGGCGGCGACTGAGTCCTCGCGGCGTCACGGAGTGAGGCCCTCCTGATCTTTTTTTGGGGGGCCTCTTTCTTTAGCCCGGAATAATCAGATGGCGCCTGCTGGAGAAGGGTCTCCCTTGCGAGCACGAATGAGGCGCAATCGAGCGCCATACGAGGGCAGCCGGCCTACGTTTTTAAAAAAATAACGTTGAGAATATCGGCGCTATTCACATCGCGCGCGCGATGTGAATAGCGCTGCAAAATAAAGAACAATTTTTTAAGAAACGGAGGGAAACGAAAGCCCGTCAAAGAAATCAGAAGCCTGCCGAAGAAGGCGGAAGGCCGCCAAGACCGGCTGACCATCTGAAAAAACACACATAGGGAGCCCATTGAAGTTGAAAACTGGCGGCATATGCGCTTGGGTCGCTCAATCCGAGTCTATCCGAGAATCTGCGAAGTGAAGCCTCGTCCGAGGTGAGCAATGTGCATATGCCGCCTGCGCTGGCGGCAACATGAGGAAAAACTGGTTATTTTCAAGCACGAACAATTCTCTAAGTCGCCATCATCCCAAAAGCCCGACTGAATGATCCAGGTCAGTGAGGAGGGGCTGTCGGCGGAGACTACGGGGCGGGCAGGCCGGGCGGAGCCACGGCCGGCGCGGTGGAGACTGCGGGCGCGGCTCCGGAGATCGTGCCGCTGGATACGCCGGGCAGGACCGGCACCGCGACCGTGGGGCTTGAGACCGCGGGCGGCGGAGACTGGACGGTGGAGGTGGAGAGCGCCGGCGCGGCTGCCGAGATCGTCCCGGTGGATACGGCGGGCAGGGCCGGCGCGGTGATTGTCGCGCTGGAGACCGCAGTCGGGGCCGTGGCCGTGGAAACGGCCGGCGGCAAAGCGAAGGACCGCGTCCCGGTCGAGACCGCCGGCCTCGGCATGCCTGCGGCCGTCCCGGTGGAGACGGCTGTGCCCAGCGCCTGCGCGCCGGGATGCAGCGAGGCGTAGAGGCTGGCGGAGATCTTCGACGCCAAAGCGGGCACCAGCGCCTTCCAGCGGTCCAGGAGCTGCTGAGGCAAGGTCTCGAACTCGTAGAGGGTGCGGGCGCTGGCCGGGTCATCGGCCTGGTCCTCGTGCTTCCAGAGCGGGTGCATGGTCTGGCAGCGGAACATCCGGCTGGTGGCGTTCAGCGTGGGAATCATGTTGCCGTCGTCGTCCGCGGACAGCAAGGGGAGCAGGTTGACCTCCAGGACCAAAGCGTCGTCCCAGGCCAGGAACCTCGAGTAGTCGCGCGGGTGCGGCAGCGCGGGATTCGGGCTGATGTACCTGTTCTGCCAATCCAGCACGTCGCTGGAGCGGTTCCAGCCGCGCAGGGTCGCGGTGTCCGCCTCCGCCTCCGCCACCGGGATGAAGCGTCCCGGGAAATCGGTCTTGGCCAGCTCCTTGAGCAGCGCGGCTTCCAGCAGGTCCCGGGACGGCCAGCGGGGGACGTATTTGGCGAGGGTGTCGGCGGCGGCCTTGTAGCGGTCCTCCTGGAAGGACGAGACCGCGTAGCTGATGCCCGGCAGCATCTTGGCCGCGGCCTCGGCCTTGGACTCGCTGTCCGTGATCACCCACGGGGCCGGCGCCGGGTAGACCAGCAGGATGGTGCGCTGGCTCTTGGCGATGGCCTGCGGCACCAGGACGGGCTCGCCGACCGACACGCAGGCGCCGCAGCAGAGCGCCAAGCCCGGGAGCCAGAGCCTTCGTATTGTCGCCATTGGGGTAAGGATATATAATTTCGCATGCGCCTTCTAATACCAGCCGGGCTCTGGCTCATCCTCGTCGGCGGCGCCCAGGCGGCGCCGAAGACCGCCCATCAGCGGCACAAGAACGCGCCGGCGCCGGCAGGGCCGGCCGTGAGCGAGGCCGCCATCAGGCGCGAGGCCGACCTGCGCGCGGCCGATTCGGAGGTCCTGCGCCGGGCCGCGCGCTCCGGCCCGGGCCGGCTGCGCCGCGAGGCGTTCCGGGCCATGGGGCGCATCCAGTCGCCGTCCTATGCCGACGACCTCGCGGCGGCGCTGTCCTCCGGCGACCCGGAGACGCGCTCCGAGGCGGCCTTCGACCTCGGGCAGCTGGCTTTGCTGGAGCCGGTCGACGCGGATGAGGCTGACGCGCAGAGGCTGGGAGAGCTGCGCGGCCGCGAGGCCGCGGCCCTCCTGCCGTCGCTGAAGACGGGGTCCCGGGAGCTGCGCTGCGCCGCGGCCGAGGCTTTGGGCAAGGCCGGAGGCCCGGGCGTGGAGAAGCTTTTGGTCGAGGCCTTGCGCGACGACGCGGCGTGCCTGCGCGGGGAGGCGGCGTTGGGCCTGTTCCGCCTGCGCTACCTCAAGCGCATCCCGGAGTACTCTTCCGCCGCCGCGGCCGGGCTGGCCGCCGCGGTGCGGGCTCCGGACCCGGAGCTGCGCTGGAAGGCGGCTTTTGCGTTCTCGCGCTGGCCCGAGCCGCGCGCCGCCCAGGCTTTGAGCGCCGCGGCGCATGACGACGACGCGCGCGCGAGGCTCTTCGCGATCCGGGCTTTAGGCCTGCTCAAGGCCGCCGCGCCGGCGGATGTCCTGCGCGCGGCGCAGAAGGACCCGGACGCGATGGTCCGGCGGGAGGCCGTGGCCGCGCTGGGAGCCGGCGGCCAAGCGGGCCTGCTGGATGAGGCGGTCTTCCACGACCCCTCCGCGCACGTGCGCGCCGCGGCGGCGGAGGCCCTCGCCGACCCGGCCCGGCTCGACGCTCTGCTGGCGGACGCTTCGCCCATGGTGCGCGCGGCAGCGGTCCTGGCGGTGCCCAGACTGCGCAAGGATGCGGCCGCGGTCCTGGCCAAGGAGAAGGCCTCCCCGCATTGGTGGGTCAAGTCGCGGGCCTATCTGGCCATGGCCGAGGTCCCGGGCTCGCGGGCGGATCTCTTGGAGGGTCTCAAGGACCCGGACCCGCGCGTGGCCGCCGCGGCCCTGGAGGCCGTGGCCAAGTCCACCGAGGCCTTCGTGGTCCCGATCCTGGACCGCATCTTGCGCGATCCGGAGTCGGCCCTGGAGCTGCGCGGAACGGCCGCCGACGCCGCGGGAGAGCGCAAGAGCGCCCTGTTGCTCGACGCTCTGGAGGCGGCCTGGAAGAACTCCCAGGGCCGCGAGTGGCCCGAGATCCGCGACAGCATCAAGCGCGCCGCGCAGGAGGCCATGGCCCAGCCCGGCTACGCGGGGCGGCCGTATTTCTTCTCCGAACCGCCCGCGCGCGCCACGGCCTCGCCGTACCTGGGGGAGAAGCCGGCGCCGGCCTCGGTGGTGCTGGAGACGGAGAAGGGGGACATCGAGCTCGCCTTGGCCGTGGAGGAGGCGCCGGTCCATGCGGCGGCCTTCCTGCACAGCGTGAGCTCCGGCCTGTACAACGGCCTGACCTGGCACCGGGTGGTCTCCGGTTTCGTCATCCAGGGCGGCGACCCGCGGGGCAGCGGCTGGGGCGACGCGGGCTTCTTCCTGCGCGACGAGATCAGCCCGCTGCGCTTCGAGAGGGGGACGGTGGGCATGCCCAAGGCGGGCAAGGACACCGGCGGCTGCCAGCTCTTCGTCACGCACGTGCCCACGCCGCACCTGGACGGCCGCTACACGGTGTTCGGGCGGGTCGTGCGCGGCATGGACGTGGTGGACCGCATCGAGCCGGGAGACAAGATCGTCAAGGCGCGCCTCTCGGCCCAGCCGAGCCCTTGAGAGCGGCTCGATCTTTGCGGTAGAATCTGGGCGTTCCGGGGGGGGATCATGAAAAGGTTGAGCATCGTCGCCGCGGCCGTTCTCCTGTCGTCCGTGCCGGCCTCGGCCTACTGGCTGAGCGCCGGAGCCAGCGAGGCGCGGGGGACGCAGAACTACAACGGGGTCAACGCCTTCGGCCAGGCCGGCACGGACGCCTTCAGCCTCAAGCCGATGTTCCAGTCCTTCCACTCCGACGTGTCCGGAGGCGCCTTCAACACCTACTCCCTGCGCGTCGGCTACGACTCCCAGCTCCTCGCCCTGGGCCTGACCGGCGGCGCGACTCCCAGGGTCAACGGCTACGACAACCAGTTCGGCGCGGTGGACGCGACCCTGAGCCTGACTCCCACGGGCGAGGGCGCGCGCCAGCGCATCAACGGCCGCCCGCAGGTCCAGGGGCCGGCGGAGGGCGCGGGCCTGGCCCGCATCGACATCGGCGGCAGCGCCGTTTACACCCGGCACTCGGAGCGCGTGGGCTCCGCCGGGCAGGCCTTGGGCTCGGCGACGCGCCTGGGCCAGACCGACCTGACGGCCTCGGCGGGCGTGGCGCTGCTGACCAGCCTGCTGAGCGTCGATATCACGAAATCGGTCTACGACAAGAAGCCCGCGGACCTGGACATGCGCGCGCCGCGCGTGGAGAACATCGTGGGCTTGGCCCAGGTGGCGCAAGGCTTCCCCAACAGCAGCGTCAACGCCAAGGTGATCTTCGGGCTGATCCCTTTCGTCAAGCCCTACGCGGGCTACACGCGCACGACCTTCATGGCGGGGGTGCCCAGCTCGCAAGCCTACACGGCCGGGCTCACGGTCCCGCTCGGGATCGTGGCGGTCTCCGCCAACTGGGAGCACTACGTGCAGGCCGGGCAGAGCAACCGTGATTTCTTCGGGTTTGGGGCCGGCCTGAGGTTGTAGCGCGGGCGCCTGAAAGATCGCTCTTGACAAAACCCGAAACTCCTGCAATAATCTAGTCCGCGCCGAGGAACGCTAAGCCGAGGAGGGACTCCCTCCATGACGGCCGCAATCCTTGGCCTTTTTCTTTTCTGGGCCGGCAGGCCCGCTTCGGGACAGGTCGCCATGCTGCAGGTGCTGCCCTCGGCCCGGCCCGCGCTCAAGATCCCGCACCGGCAGGTCCTCATGCTGGGCCGCAAGATCTGGTACAACGAATGCCGCGGCACCTACGCCGGCCTGACCTCCTGGAACCAAGGCGAGGAGTTCGCCTCGCTGGGCATCGGCCACTTCATCTGGTACCCGGAGGGGCAGCACGGCCCCTTCCAGGAAAGCTTCCCCATGCTCCTCGACTACCTCCAGCGCCACGGCGAAGTCCTGCCCGAGTGGCTCACGGTCGCCGTGGGCTGCCCCTGGGAGAGCCGCGAGGCCTTCCTGGCCGACATCCATTCCGAGCGCATGCGCGACCTGCGCCGCCTGCTCACCTGGACCATGCCCCTGCAGGCTCGCTTCATCGTCGAGCGCCTGGGCGCCGCCTTGCCCAAGATGCTCTCGGGCCTGCCCCGCGCCGAGCGCAAGCGGGTGCGCTTCCAGTTCTATCGCATGGCCAAAAGGCCGGCCGGGATCTACGCCTTGGTGGACTACGTCAACTTCAAGGGGGAGGGCCTCAAGGGTCAGGAGCGCTACAACGGCCAGGCCTGGGGCCTCCTGCAGGTCCTGCAGGGCATGACCGGCACGACGTCGGGTCAGGCCGCCCTTGACGAGTTCGCCGCCTCGGCGGACCGCGTGCTCACCCGCCGCGTCCTGAACGCTCCGCCGGAGCGCCACGAGGCCCGCTGGCTGCCCGGCTGGCGGCATCGGCTGCGCACCTACGCCCGCAGCACAGACTCCTAGAGCAGGCTCGTGCGCCTGATCCAGACGCTGTGCGTCGTCCTCGTCGGGCTGCTCTCCGCCGCGCAGGCGCTCGACCAGGGCCGGAGCCCGTATTGGGCCGCCTTGCAGCGCGATCCGCAGGATGCCCAAGCCAATCTCCTCTATGGAGAGGGCTTGGTCGACGACGGCGCCTATGCCAAGGCCATCCCGTATCTTCAAAAGGCCAGCGCTCTCGACTCGCATGGAGCATGGATCCGGGCGTGGGCCCTGAACTATCTGGGCAGATGCTACTTCGCTGCCGGGGACTATGCCGGGTCCAGGAAAGCCCTTCTTGAGAGCGCCCGCATGGGGGCTACCGAGAATGTCACGAAGAAGTCCAATTGGTATCTGCACCTGTTCGGGATGGATGACCTGTTCAAGACCTGGGATGTCCAAGCCAGCGAGCATTTCATCTTCCACTTCCAGACTCCTTCGGTACTCGCCGACCATGCCGACTTCATCAAAGAGCGCGAAGACGCCTTCGCCGCCATCGCGGCTTTCTTCGACGACACCCGGCTCCCTCTCAAGATCCACTATTTCGTCTGGAACTCCAAGGCCGATGCGCGCAAGAGCGTGGGGTTCGAGCTGGGGTTCGCCGTTCCCGAGCACGGCGTCATCCAGACCAGCTTCGACAACGAGACGCCCGGGCACGAGACCACGCATATCATCGCGCACTATTTCGCGGGCGCCCCCAAACGGACGATGTTGATCAACGAGGGCATCGCCGTCCATCTGAACCAGAAGCACTGGGACAATCTGGAGCTGGCCAGGAAGCGCTGGCGGTCGGACCCGAAGGGGCGGGCCTCCATCAAGGATCTTTGGAGCGGCAAGCCGTTGGACTCCTATCACTACCCGCTGGCGGGAGCATTCGCGGCCCACCTGCTCCAATGGGGCGGGAAAGAGAAGTTCCTGAACCTGATCCGGCATCAATCGTACGAAGATGCTCTCAAGATCTATGGCCCCGGACTGGACACGGCGATCCATGATTTCGAGGCGAAGCTTCGCCGCTGACGGGAAGATGGTATAATCCTGGGCACCCGGCTATGGATTTCGAGCGCGTCCTAAAGACCCTCCTGGAGGAGTTCGACGAGAAGCGCGTCCGCTACGCCCTCATGGGCGGAGTCGCCCTCGGCGTCTGGGGCGCGCCGCGCACCACCCTCGACATCGACTTCCTCGTCCACCACGACGACCTCGACGCCCTGCACGAGGCCATGCACGCCTTGGGCTACGATCGGGTGGTCTTGACGGAGAACGTCTCCCAATACCATCACGAGGCGCCCGGCTTGGGGTACGTGGATTTCGTGCACGCCTTCCGGCGCATCTCTTTGGAGATGCTGGGCCGGGCCGTCGAGCGGCCCGTCTTCGGCGGGACGCGCCAGGTGCGCGTGCTGCCGCCCGAGGACGTCATCGGCCTCAAGGTCCAGGCCATCGTCAACGACCCCGAGAACCGCAAGGCCAAGGACTCCGCCGACATCGAGGCGCTCATGGAAGCCCGAGGCGCCGAGCTCGATTGGGAGCGCGTAGAGGAATTCTACCAGCTGTTCGCGCTGGAGCAGGAGGCGCGGCGCCTGCGGGAGCGTTTCGACCATGCTTAGCGACGCGCACAAGAAAGAGCTCCTGGAGATGGCCGCCTCGGACCAGCTGCGCCGGGACTTCCGGAATCTTAGGAAAGGGGCGCGGCCCGCGGACCTGGACCTCGACGCTCTGCTGCGCTTCCTCACGGGCGCCCGCCGCTTGGCGCCCGCCAAGCGCGGCCGCCGCTCCCGCCCCGCCTACACCAAGGCCCTGCTCTAGATTCCCTGTCAGGCGCGGCCTTCCATAAACGAGCTTTGTGCCCTGGAATGTCCAATGTCAAGACCTGACCCCCAAATTGGTACAATGAGTCTCGCGATCCTATGCATTCCCGGGACATCGATATCCAGATCCTCATCGCCCGGCCCATCGACAAGGTCTTCGAGGCCTGGATCAAGCCCGAGCTCCTCGAGCAGTGGCTGGCGCGCAGGGCCCGCGTCGAGCCGTCGGCCGGCGGCGCCTACGAGCTCTTCTGGGACCCGGAGAAGCCGGACATCAACAGCACGAAGGGCTGCACCATCTCCAGCATCGTGCCCAACGCGGAGCTCAGCTTCAACTGGAAGGGGCCCGAGCCCTACTCCGACGTCATGGGCGACGCCACCCGGGTCTTCGTGCGCATGGAGCGCCAGGGCGCCGGCACCTTGCTGCGCTTCGTGCACACCGGCTGGGGCAAGGGCGCGCGCTGGGAGGAGGCGCGCCTCTGGCAGGCCAACGCCTGGCGCCAAGCCATCGATAACCTCAAGAACTTCCTGGAGACCTCCGAGAAGCTCCTCGGCGGCCTGTCCATGAACTGAGGCGTGTGAAACCATGAACTTCTGGACCTGGGTCATCTACAGCATCATCGGGACTCCCTCCGAGCGCCTGCTCAAGCGCATGAAGCCGGTCCTGGACCGCATCAACGCTCTCGAGGCGGACATCAAGGCCCTGCCCGACGCGGCCTTCCCGGAGCGCACCGCGGAACTCCGCAGGCGCCTGGCCGAGGCGCTGGCCGACGTCGAGCCGGGGACCACCGAGGAGGAGCGCGCCGCCTTCAAGAAGGCCGAGCAGGCGGCCTTGGACGGGCTCCTGCCCGAGGCTTTCGCGCTCTGCCGCGAGGCTTCCCGCCGCACCATCGGACTGCGGCACTACGACGTGCAGATGCTCGGCGGCATGGTCCTGCACGAGGGCGCCATCGCGGAGATGAAGACCGGCGAGGGCAAGACCTTGGTGGCCACGGCCCCGGTCTACCTCAACGCGCTGAGCGGCCGCGGCGTGCACCTGGTCACGGTCAACGACTACCTGGCCAAGCGCGACTCCGAGTGGATGGGCCCGATCTACAAGTTCCTGGGCCTCACCGTGGGCCGGGTCCAGCACGACATGAGCAGCGAGGAGCGCCAGGAGGCCTACCGCTGCGACGTCGTCTACGTCACCAACAACGAGGTCGGCTTCGACTACCTGCGCGACAACATGGTGGTGCGGCGCGAGGAACGCGTCATGCGGCAGGTCAACTACGCCATCATCGACGAGGTCGACTCCATCCTGGTCGACGAGGCCCGCACCCCGCTCATCATCTCCGGCGCGGCCGAGCGCTCCACCGACCGCTACGCCATCATCAACCGCATCATCCCCCTCTTCAAGACCCGCCTCATCACCGAGGAGGAGGAGATCAAGGCCAAGTACGACGGCACCAACCTCGAGGCGGGCTACGACGCCATCGTCGACGAGAAGAACCACTCCGCGGTGCTGACCGAGGACGGGGTCAAGAAGGCCGAGAAGCTCCTCAACATCCCCAACCTCTACGACGACCTGGAGGGCGAGTGGGTGCACCACATCACCCAGGCCCTGCGCGCCCACTACCTCTACAAGCGCGACGTCGAGTACGTGGTCAAGCCGGGCGAGGACGGCGGCCCCGAGGTCATCATCGTCGACGAGTTCACCGGCCGCCTCATGCCGGGGCGGCGCTGGTCCGACGGCCTGCACCAGGCGGTCGAGGCCAAGGAGATGCTGCCGCCCAAGGAAGAGAACCAGACGCTGGCCACCATCACCTTCCAGAACTTCTTCAAGCTCTACCGCAAGATGGGGGGCATGACCGGCACGGCCATGACCGAGGCCGACGAGTTCTTCGAGATCTACCAGGTCAAGGTCTGCGAGATCCCGACCCACAACCCCATGATCCGCAGGGACGACGCGGACTACATCTACCGCACCGAGCGCGAGAAGTACAAGGCCATCGTCGAGGAGATCACCGAGCTCTGGAAGAAAGGCCGGCCCGTGCTGGTGGGCACGCGCTCCATCGAGAAATCCGAGAAGGTCTCGAACATGCTGCGGCCCCTGGGCGTGCCGCACCAGGTCCTCAACGCCAAGTACCACGAGATGGAGGCGCAGATCATCGCCCAGGCCGGCAAGAAGGGCGCGGTGACCATCGCCACCAACATGGCCGGCCGCGGCACGGACATCCTGCTGGGCGGCAACCCGCAGGACGCGGCGGAGTACGAGGTGGTCAAGTCGCTGGGCGGCCTGCACGTCCTGGGCACGGAGCGCCACGAGGCGCGGCGCATCGACAACCAGCTGCGCGGCCGCTGCGGCCGGCAGGGCGACCCCGGCTCCTCGCGCTTCTACCTGGCCCTCGACGACGAGCTCATGCGCCTGTTCGGCTCGGACCGGCTCTCCAGCGTCATGGAGAAGCTGGGCATGAAGGAGGGCGAGGTCATCGAGTCGCGCCTGGTCTCTCACCAGATCGAGGGCGCCCAGCGCCGCGTGGAGACCCACAACTTCGACATCCGCAAGCAGCTCAAGGACTACGACGACGTGATGAACAAGCAGCGCGAGGTCATCTACAAGCTGCGCAACCAGGTGCTCGACCACGAGTCCATCCAGGGCCAGGTCAAGATGATGATCTCCGAGGACCTGGAGGCCAAGATGGCCGAGATCGCGCCCGGCGACTCCTACCCCGAGCGCTGGGACCTCCTCAACCTCAAGACCTACCTGGAGCGCTCGTTCGGGATGATCTGGGAGATCCCGGCCAAGGTCAACTCCCTGCGCAAGGCCGAGCTGAGCGAGGAGCTCAAGGCCGCCGCGCTGGAGCGCTACGCCAAGCGCGACCAGGACTTCGAGGGCTTCAATTTCCGCGAAGTGGAGAAGATGATCCTCCTGCAGATGATCGACAAGGCCTGGAAGGGCCACCTCTACGACCTCGACCACTTGAAGAAGTCCATCGGCCTGCGCGCCTACGGGCAGAAGGACCCCAAGATCGAGTATCAGAAGGAGTCCTTCGCCTTGTTCGAGGTCATGCTGGGCCGCATCCGCGAGCAGGCCGTGGAGTACGTGTTCAAGGTCCAGGCCCCGCGCCTGCCGGCGCCTGCGCCGGCGGCGCGCGAGGTGCGGGAAGGGGAGCCCCAGCCCGTGGCCAGCGGGAGAGCCGCCGCGCCGCAGCCCAAAGCATCCATCCTCCAGAAGCCGGGCGGCGACGGCCCGCGCGACATCACCAGGATCGGCCGCAACGACCCCTGCTACTGCGGGTCCGGAAAGAAATACAAGAAGTGCCACGGAGCCTAACCGCATGAAAACGACCCTTCTGCTCCCGCTTTGCGCTTTATGGCTCGCAGCCGCTCCGGCGGCCGCGCAGGCGCCCGTCGTGCCGGGGCAAGGCTCGGGCGCGGCGGCGCTGGGCGCCGCTTCCGTCGGGCAGGCGCCCACGGCCTCCCCCGAGCAGCTCGAGCTCACCAAGATCACCGCCGAGAACATGATCTCGGACCAGAAGACCAAGAAGAAGCTGCAGCAGCTCAACGATGAGAAAGAGGGTCTGCGCGTGCAGTACGACCTCTTCGTGCAGAAGCAGAAGCTCAAGAACTCCGAGCTCGAGGTGGAGCTGGACCGGCTGACCAACACCAACAAGCTCTCCGCGCAGAAGCACCAGCAGGACCTCGATGCCACGCAGGCCGCGGTCGACAAGCTCGCGACGGAGAACGCCCTGGCCAAGGAGCAGCACCGGCGCGACCTCGACGCGCTGCAGACCGCGCTGGACAAGGCCGCGACGGAGAACGCGCTGGCCAAGGAGAAGCTCAAGACCGACGTGGCCGCGCTCGACGCGGAGTACGAGAAGCTGGCCGCGCAGGACCGCCTCAACGACGAGCGGCTCAAGGCCGAGACTTCCAAGTCCTCGGCCGAGCTGCAAAAGCTCGCCCTGGAGAACAGCCTGGCCGGCGAGCGCAACAAGCAGGGCCTGCTCGCGCTGGCCCAGCGTCTGGACAAGTCCAAGCTCGAGAACGACCTCAAGGCCGAGGAGGAGCGCGCGGCGACCCTCTCGGACGAGAAGGAGAAGCGGGGCATCGACCTGGCGCTCAAGCGCATGGAGCTGGAGGAGCGCAGGATCAAGTTCGAGGCCCTGAGCATGGACAGCCGCATGGCCAAGCTCAAGAGCGACCTGGAGCTGCGCGACAAGAGGTGGGAGTGGAAGAAGGAGGCCAACACGGAGCCGGTCTACACGACCGAGCCCTTCCGAGACGGGCGCCTGATCGTCAGCGACCGGCGCGTCCCGCTCAACGGCCCCATCTTCACGGGCGTGGCGACCTACGTGACCGACCGCATCCACTACTTCAACAACATCTCCAGCGCGCCCATCTTCATCGTCATCGACCGCTGCCCGGGCGGCTCGGTCATGGAGGGCTACCGCATCATCAAGGCCATGCAGGCGAGCCAGGCCCCGATCTACGTGGTGGTCAAGTCCTTCGCGGCGAGCATGGCCGCGGTCATCACCACCATGGCCGACAGATCCTACGTCTATCCCAACGCCATCATCCTGCACCACCAGATGTCCACCATGAACTGGGGCAACATGACCCAGCTCAAGGAGCAGCTGGAGCTGGCCCGGGAGTGGGAGAAGCGCCTGCACGCGCCCGTGGCCAAGAAGATGGGCGTCTCCCTGGAGGAGTTCCGCAAGAAGATGTACGAGAAGAACTCCGACGGCGACTGGGAAGAGTTCGGCGACAAGGCCGTGGGCTACCACTGGGCCGGCGGCGTGGTGCACGAGATCGACGAGACCGGCTTCCTCAAGAACCCGGACTTCGACGTCAAGCCGGCCAAGCCCGCCTTCTGGCTCGACGAGAAGACGGATGAGAAGGGGTCGCGCTACGTGTCGCTGCCGCGGCTGGACCCCTTCGACTTCTACTTCATCTACAACCCGGACCGGTACTACCGGTAGCCGGCGCTCTTGTCCGTGCTGATGAGTCGGTGTCCAGTGCGGCGGCGCGTTTCGGGCGGCGACCTCTATTGCTAAAAGTCATTATTTTTCAAATAGAATTTGAATCAAACCTCCAGCGCTGGAGGTTGCGAAGGAAAAGGATAGTCGCTGTAAGCGGAATTCGTTATTGGGGTCTCCGTTTCGGCCGCGGGACGGGTCCCTGAATGGGGTTCGATATCCTGCTGGTCATGCTGTGCGGCGCTCTGACCGGACTCGCCCTCCCGAGATCGAGCCTTTGTCTCGTAGCTTGGTTCTCCTTGGCTCCTCTCTTCGCAGCCTGGCGCCGCAGCAAGAGTTGGCGGGGGGCGGCCGTCTTGGGGTTCTGCGCAGGATTCGGGTTTCATGCGACGGTCCTCTATTGGATCTACGACACCTGCCGTTTCGCGGGGCTCCCGGTGCCGGTCGGCCTCATCGCGTGGGGAGCCCTGGCCGCTTTCATGGGGCTCAACTGGGCGCTCATCGGAGCCCTGGGCCAGCGCTTCGCCGAAGGCCGGGGCGCCTGGCGGCCCTGGGCCTGGGCGGCGCTGTGGACCGCGGTCGCCTTCTTCTGCGAGCGCTGGACGCCGCGCCTGTGCACGGACCTGCTCGAATACACCCAGGGACGCCACTTGGCCCTGCTGCAGGTCTCCAGCCTCGCCGGCCCGCATTTCCTGGGCTTCCTCATCGTGGCGGCCAACGCGGTCCTGGAGCAGGCTTGGGCCGAGTCCGGGGGGCGCCCGCGTCAGGCCGCGACCGCGTCGAACCTGGCCGTGGTCCTGGCCTTGCTCGCCGGGTCCTGGGGCTACGGGGTCTTCGAGCTGGCCCGGCGCGACGCCGAGGCGCGCGGGCCGGCGGCGCGGGTGGAGTTCCTGCAGCCGGCCGTGGACCAGTACGAGAAGTTCGACGCGCAGCACGCGCGCGACATCATCGCCAACTTCGATGAGCTGCTCTCCCGCCCCCGGACCGCCCCTCCGGTCCTGGTGATATGGCCGGAGACCTGCCTGCCCTACGTGGTGGTGGGCAAGGGCCTGCTGGAGCCCGCGGCCTGGGGCCGCAAGCTGGGCGCCTGGCAGATCGTGGGCGCGGTGTCCCAGATCGGCGCGGACATGCGCAACTCGGCCTTCCTGCTGGCGCCTTCGGGCGAAGAGGCGGGCGTCTATCACAAGCGCCAGCTCGTGCCTTTCGGGGAGTTCCAGCCCTTCCCGTTCCTGGGGCGGTTCATCGGCCTGCTGAACCAGCTCGGCGGGCTCACGGCCGGCTCGCCCGAGCAGGCCTTCTTCGACACCCCCCTGGGGCTCATCGCGGGCAGCATCTGCTACGAGGCCATGTTCCCGCGCTTGGCGCGGGCCGACGCGGGCCGCGGCGCCCGGCTCGTGGTCAACGTCACCAACGACGGCTGGTACAAGGACACCTGGGGCCCCTATCAGCATTTCGAGGTGAACCTGTGCCGCGCCATCGAGAACCGGGTGACCGTGCTCCGCGGCGGCAACACCGGCATCTCGGGCGTCATCGACCCCTGGGGCGTGGTCACCGCGCGGCTGGACTTGAACGAGCGGGGGCGGCTCGACGCCGAGGTGCCTCTGGCCGACCCCTTCCCGCGGCGGTCCTTCTACGCGCGGCACGGGGACTGGTTCGGGGCCCTGTGCCTGCTCGCCGCGGCGGGCCTGGTCGTCCTCGGCCTCAGACAAGGCCATAAGGGAATTTCGTAGAATAGGGCCATGGACCCACTTTTCGAGGAACTGGCCCGGAAGATGGAGGCGTCTTCCGTGAAGCTGGCCCAGGTCGCCAAGCTGCTCGACCTGCCCAAGCTGCGCAAGAGCGTGGCCGAGCGCGAGGCCGAGGCCGCCGGGCCCGCCTTCTGGCAGGACTCCAGCCTGGCCAAGAAGAAGTCCAAGGAGCTCAACGACCTCAAGAAGCTCGTGGCCTTCTACGAGAAGGCCGACCGGACCCTGGGCGACCTCAAGGCCCATCTGGAGCTGGCCAAGGAGGTCGGCGACGTGGGCGAGCTTAAGGAAGTCCAGAAAGGCCTGAGCACCGCCGAGCGCCTGGTCCAGGACATGGACGCCCGCCTGAAGCTCTCCGGCCAGTTCGACCACGACGACGCCATCGTCAGCCTGCACGCGGGCGCCGGCGGCACCGAGGCCTGCGACTGGTGCGAGATGCTCCTGCGCATGTACTCGCGCTGGGCCGAGACCCACGGCTTCGAGCTCGCCATCACCGACATACTCAAGGGCGAGGGGGCGGGGGTGAAATCCGTCACCGCCTTCGTGCGCGGGGATTGCGCCTATGGCTACCTCAAGAGCGAGATGGGCGTGCACCGCCTGGTGCGCATCTCGCCTTTCGACGCCAACAAGCGCCGCCACACCTCCTTCGCCTCCATGGACGTGCTCCCGGACATCGAGCAGGAGATCGACATCCAGGTCCCGGACTCGGACATCAAGCTCGACACCTTCCGCGCCGGCGGCCACGGCGGGCAGAACGTTAATAAGGTAGAGACCGCGGTGCGCATCACCCACATCCCCACGGGCATCGTGGTGGGCTGCCAGGTCGAGCGCAGCCAGCTGCAGAACCGCCTCAACGCCATGAAGCTGCTCAAGGCCAAGCTCTACCAGATCGAGCTCGACAAGAAGCGCTCGGCCCTGGAGCGGCACTACGACGGCATGGGCGACATCGCCTGGGGCCACCAGATCCGCTCCTACGTCTTCATGCCCTACCAGATGGTCAAGGACCTGCGCACCGGCGAGCAGTCCTCCCAGATCCAGTCCGTGATGGACGGCGACCTGGACCCCTTCATCCAGGCCTACCTCGGCTGGCAGGCCGCCGGCTGCCCGCCCCGGGTCAAGGACTCCCCGGACGAATAGCCGCAAGTCTTGACAAATCGGGGAAGTGGACTTACACTTCCTACATAGGCCGACCCCAGTTGTACCCCGAGGCCTTGTAGCGGCGCGTCGGCTTCTGCCTCGGGCATAAGCCGGCGCCGTTGTTTTTCGGAGGCCCTATGAAACGCATCGCACTCTGCCTGGCCGCGCTGTCGCTGTGCTCGCCCCTCTGGGCCGCCGAGGCCCCTGGCCGGTGCCCCGGCCTGGGCAAGGCTTCGGCCGACGAGCTGAATCAGTGGGCCAATCTCAAAGTGTGCGACCATGCGGTCTGGGCCCTCGTCTATTACAGCAACCCGCGCAACGCCGCCGCCAAGAACGCCTATCTGAAGGCCACCAACAAGAGCGCCATCCTGACCGCGGCGTCCACGGTGTTGGGCAAGACGGACGCCAAGATGGCGGCGCTCATCGAGGCCGGGGACGCCGTCCTGTCCACCGCGGCGGCTCTGGGCTTGATCACGAAGCTCGACAGCCAGCCCCTGGCCGTCCACGTGCCGGCTGCGCCGGACAAGGCCAGCGCCGTCCTCACGGCGCAGAAGTTCAAGATCGCCGCGTTCGCGGCCGGAGACCCCCAGGCCGACAAACTCGACCCCGCGCAGGGCGTGGTGATATTCGGCCACCTGCTCAGCGCCGGGAAGGGCAAGGCCGTGGCCCCGGGCCAGCTGCTCCAGGACTTCAACAAGGCCGTGGTGGCCCTCAACAACCAGATCTCCAACCTGATCCAGTACAAGGTCTTCAAGGACCTCAAGACGAATCTGAGGCCGGGGGAGACCCCCGCAGTGCCGGCGTCTTGGGCGGCTTCCATGGAGAAGTCCCAGAAGCTGGCCGAGGACCTCGCCGGCAAGGCCGAGCCCGCCGGCGACTTCCTCAAGGCCCTCCAGAACATCTCCGACATGGACATGGACAAGGCCGACAACATCAAGGACCTGCCCAAGAAGCCCATCATGAGCTTCCTGGACCCGGTCATGCGCAACGCCCTGCGCGTGCAGTCGCTCCAGGTGGGCAAGGCTTTCGAGCAGGCCAAGCTGTCCCTGAAGGGGAAGACGGTCGGCGAAGCCACCGAGGCCCTTAAGAAGAAGACCGAAGACCGCCGCGCGGAAGAGGCCCGGCAGGCGAAGATCAGCGCCAACACCACGGCCATAGCCGAGAAGATGGCGGGCCTGCTCAACGAGCAGCGGACCGCCGGCGCGCTCCCGGACGCCTCGGGCCCGATCACGGTGACGGCGGGGCCCCAGGGCACTGACAAGAACCAGACGGTGTTCACCGCTACGGACGGGAAGGGCACCAAGGCGGTGCTCAAGACCGTCCCGACCACGGATATCGAGAAGGAGGCGACCCCGGCCGCGGCCGCGGAGAAGCTCGGCACGGTGGCGGCCGCGGACATCCTCAACGGGAACTTCCGCGCCGCCCGCGCGACGGCTCTCAAGGAGGCCCTGACGCCGGAACTGGCGCCGGGCGCCGACGGCAAGGTCCCGCCTCCCGCGCTCCCCAAGGGCGGCGTGCTGGGGCCCGGCGGCATGATGGGCGGCGAACCCGGTTGCGATGCGGCCGGGGGCGACTCCCTGGCCGATTACAAGAAGCGCCTGGCTGAGGACGCCAAGAAGAAGAGCGCGCAGACCAGCGCCGCCCGGCAGAAGCTGGAGGCGGGCTACGACCAGAAGTACCGGGAGATCATGGACAACAAGATCATGACCGAGCCCGAGAGGACCGCGGCCTTGGCCGAGCTCGACAAGCCCTATCCCGCGGCGTCCCAGGCCTTGTCCACGCAGGAGTCCGACAATCAGGTGGCCCAGTTCGAGGCGTCCATGCGGGCCGAGAGGCAGCTGCGCGCGCAGACCGCCCAGCGCGTCGAGACGGTCCGCGACTCCTGGCAGAAGGACGTGAAGTTGGCCCAGAAGTATTACTCGGGAGGCGAGAACCTCGCGCAGTTCCTGACCCCGGCGCTGGTCAAGGCCTACTTCAACGAGCAGTGGGCCGCGGGGAGCTCAAAATACGATGACAACATGACCGCCGCCGTCGGCCAGGTCAAGTTCAACAACCCCGCCTCGGTCGACGAGTTCATGGGCAAACACCTGGCGGGCTGGTGCAAGGACCGGAAGGTGGTCAACGCTCCGGCCACCGCCACGGACCTGAAGCGCGCGGCCGAGCTGCGGCGGCAGGCCCTGTTGAAGCCGGCGCCGGCGAAGTAGAGGAGCGGCGATGGAAGAGTCCGTCCCGGAAGAGGCGCAGGAGCCGTCCGAAGTCGGCGCCGAGCCGCAGGAGTTGGCGGCTTTCAGCGAGCGGGTGGTGGCCTTCAGCCTGGACGTCGCCCTGTTCGTGGCCTGCTACTACGTCTCCTTGGCCCTGGTGTTCCGGAAGCAGCCGGTGGCCTTGAACCCCTACACCGGCCAATGGTCCCTGCTGTGGACCGGCTTCTTCCTCCTCTATCAGGCCTATCTCTCCTGCGAGGGGCGCCGGTCCTTGGGCAAGGCCGCGCTGGGCATCCGCGTGGTCGACCGCTCAGGCGAGGCTCTGGGGCTGGGCGCGGCGGCGCTGCGCTCCGCGCTCTATGTGGCGAGCTCGATCATGAACCTGGGCTTCCTGTGGGCGCTCTTCAATCCGGCGCGGCGCTGCTGGCACGACCTGGCGGTGGGAAGCCTGGTGGTCAGGGACACCGCGAGGCCGGGGGGCGCCCGTCCCCTGGTCCGGCTGGCGGCCGCCGGCTGCATCGCGGTCTTCCTGGGCGTGGTGGCCTGGAAGCACGTCATCGGGCCCCGCTACCAGCGCAACATGGACATCGCCTACGCGCGCGTGGGGGTCATGGAGATCGCCAAGCTCGAGACCATCCATCACCGCAAGTTCGGCGTGTACGCCAAGGACCTCCTGGCGCTGGCCCCGCTCTCCGGGGCTCCGGATGCCTTCATGCGGGACATGGCGAACCTCCTGGACGTGGATTCCGGCATCCGCATCGAGGCGGATGCCAAGGGCTACACGATCACGGCGCGGGCGACCGACGACCGCAAGACCCTGATCATCCAGAAGGGATCCTAGAACGATCGAGGGGCGGACGGACTGCGGCCCAGACAGGAGGACCTGTCTGGGCCGCGCGTGTTCCGGGCCGGACTAGAATTTTTGCGACGGGTCGAGCTTGACCCCGGGCCCCATGCTCGAGGACAGGGTCACGCTGATGAGGTAGATGCCCTTGGAGGACGAGGGCTTGGCCTTGATGAGCACCTCCATCACCGCCTTGACGTTGCCGGTGAGCCGCGCGGGCTCGAACGAGGCCTTGCCCACCGGGACGTGGATGATGCCGTAGTCGTCCACCTTGTACTCCACCCGGCCGGCCTTGAGCTCCTTGACGGTCTTGCCCACGTCCATGGTCACGGTGCCGCTCTTGGGGTTGGGCATGAGGCCCTTGGGCCCCAGGATCTTGCCCAGCTTGGAGAGGTCCTTCATCATGTCCGGGGTGGCCACGAGCACCTCGAAGTCCAGGAACCCCTTGGAGATCTGGTCCACGAGCTCGGCGCCTCCCACGATGTCCGCGCCGGCCGCGGTGGCGTCCTTCTGCTTCTCGCCCTGGGTGACGACGGCGACTTTCTTGGATTTGCCCAGGCCGTGGGGCAAGCCCACGGTGCCGCGCACCTGCTGGTCCGCCTGCTTGGGGTCGACGCCCAGCCGCGCGTGCAGCTCCACCGTCTCGTCGAATTTGGCGGTGGCGCACTTCTTGACCAGCGCCACGGCCTCGTCGAGATTGTACGTCTTGGAGAGGTCCAAGTCCTTGGTGAGATTCACGATCCTTTTGCCCATACCGCCTCCTTGACCTGTTGGCGTCCAGCTCGGCTGGACTCGGTCCGCCTTCGTTTATTCCGCGATCTCGATGCCCATGGACCGCGCCGTGCCCTTGACCATCTGCAGGGCGCTCTTGAGGTCCTTGGTGTTGAGGTCCGGCATCTTCTGCGTCGCGATCTCCTCGGCCTGCTTGAGGGTGACCTTGCCCACCTTGTTGCGGTTGGGCTCGCCGGAGGCCTTGGCCAGGCCGGCCGCGCGCTTGAGCAGCGAGGCCACGGGCGGCATCTTGGTGATGAAGGTGAAAGAGCGGTCTTCGTACACCGTGATGACCACCGGGATGGTCATGCCCGCCTCCATCTTGCGGGAGCGGTCGTTGAACTGCTTGCAGAAATCCATGATGTTGACGCCGTGCTGGCCCAGCGCCGGGCCGACGGGCGGGGCGGGGTTGGCGGCGCCCGCCGGGATCTGCAGCTTGATCTGGGTCTTTATCTTCTTGGCCATAGGTTTCTCCTCAAAAAAAGCCTCGAGATCACGTCCACCGCGAGGAACAGGACAACGATCTTCCAGAAAACGACGCGTTGGGCCCCGAACACCCAGGCCGTGAAATCCGGGCTGAACACCAGCGGCCAGACCAAGGACGCGATGAGGGCCGCGACCAAGGTCCGGCCGAAGAGGGCTATGAAGCCCACCGCGAAGGCCGCCGCCACGGTCAGCAGCGCCAGCACGGCGCCGAACCAGCCCGGCGCGCGGGCGCCCGCGACGTGGATCCGGGGCTCGTGCTGCGGCGGCATGATCTCCGCTTCGACCACTACAGCTTCTCGACCTGCAGGAAATCGAGCTCGACCGGCGTGGGCCGGCCGAAGATGGTGACCATGGCCTTGATCTTGGCCTTGGCGTCGTTGACGTCCTCGACCACGCCCGTGAAGTGCCGGAAGGGCCCTTCGATGATGCGGATGCCCTCGCCCTTCTCGAATTGGACCGCCGGCCTCGGCTTGCCGCCGGCAGTGGAAGCGGAGAGCTCGATGATGCCCTGGATCTCGGCCTCGGGCAAGGGCGTGGGACGCGGCTCGCCCAGGAAGTGGCTGACCCCGGGGATGCCTTTGACCATCCAATAGGTGATCTCATCGACCTTCATGTCGATGAGCACGTAGCCCGGGAAGAACTTGCGCTTGGAGACCCGCTTCTTGTTCTTCTTGACCTCGACCACGTCTTCGGTCGGGATGAGCACGGAGTAGACCTTGTCGGTCAGGCTTTCCAGGGCGACCTTGGTCTCGATGGCGTTCTTGACCCGGTCCTCCCAGCCCGACTGACAATGCACGACGTACCAGCCGCGTTCCAAGGTCGAAGTAGGGGTGATCATTTTACCTTCCCAGTATGGGCCCGATGAGGAAGTTGGTGAGGACGAAATCGATGCAGGCCACGTAGATGGCCACGAGCATCACGATGAGGAGGACCGCATACGTGGACTGCACGGCCTCCTGGCGGGAGAGCCAGGTGGATTTCTTGAGTTCGTAGTACGCTTCTCTGACGAATTGGATGGCGATGTTCATGGACGCCTCGATAGAGCACGGCACCCTGCGGGGGTGCTAGGACTCGAACCTAGATCAGCGGTTTTGGAGACCGCCGTCCTAGCCAATTGGACGACACCCCCAAAGGGCCGCCGGAAGGCCGTCGGCATACGGCTACTTCACTTCCTTGTGCGGGGTCTGCTTGCCGCAGGCTTTGCAGAACTTGCTCAGCTCCAGCTTGAAGTCCTTCTTCTTGCCGCGCTGGAAGTGATAATTCTTGTCCTTGCAGACCGTGCAGCCCAAAGTGACGATGACGCGTTTGTCAGCCATGGGCTAGTCCATTATGTCGCTGACCACGCCGGCGCCGACCGTGTGGCCGCCTTCGCGCACGGCGAAGCGCAGCCCCTTCTCCATCGCGATCGGGACGATCAACTCCGCCTCGATGTCGATGTTGTCGCCCGGCATGATCATCTCCACGCCCGGAGGCAGCGTCACCGCTCCCGTCACGTCCGTGGTCCGGAAGTAGAACTGCGGCCGGTAGCCCTTGAAGAACGGCGTGTGCCGCCCGCCCTC